>JAPLFV010000373.1:0-4761 GCA_026390495.1 Pseudomonadota bacterium
ATCGCAAAAAAATGTGGCTAGCAGCTCCAATTCTCACTTTTGGGGTTTGCTCGAGTTGGAATATTGCAAATGCTCAATTTTTTGGATTTGATAAAGTCATCCAAAATGAGATTCAAGGTACGTCACTTGTATCTGATATGAATATCGGGTTGACCAGGCTAAAGCCCGTCAGTGGCAATCTTGGTTTTGTTGGAAATAGCGGACTTCTTGAGATGAGAAGTGCTTTATCGGACCTCGGACTGCATCCACTCGTCTCTTTAAGAGAATCTGAGCACTTTAAGCCAACGGGTCTTGGTTTAGAGGGCGGTACCTCGATCCTCGATGTAAAGAGTTATGAATACTTGGTTCATGGTTTTCCCGTTTGTTTAAATCAAATAAAATCGATTCAAAATGCAAATCAAGACACTGTCTTTGTAGGATCATTGCCTCAAATTGATCAGGTCGTTTATTTTGAATCATCAAATTGGCCAGACTTGGCACAAACCATTTCATATAGCGTCGAACAAGTTGCCGCCGTCGCTGGAGTATCTGCGTCTGGTGCGAAAGTTTTAAGATCAAAGCAATGTCTCTATAACGAGCAAGGGTTTCTGGAGCCCGCGTATAGCATGATTGTTTCCGCTCATGGCTTGCAATATGACGTCATTGGTTCATCCAGCCGCGTTTATTCTTTAAACCCTCGATATTTTGATATTGTTTCAGGTACGATTCAAGCTCATGACACAAATAGTACAACCGGAGCGCTGACCAATTTTAGTGTCAATCTTGATGGCTCAGGTAATCTGACAAATGACTATTTCAAATCTTCGATTGCGACAGGTGATGCACGATCTTCATCTTCGTCTCACTCTTTTACCTACCCAGGCAGTTTAACTGTCAATTATGCCGAAGCCGCAAATTTCGCCTATGTGAATCGTCACTTGGATTTTGCTATTGCTAATGGATATTCTTGGAAGGGTCCTAAGCCCATTACAGTGGAAGTTCGCGCAACGGTTCGAGGAACAGTCAACAATGCACTTTATACACCGTCAGACGGAGTGAGTGCGCCTATGATTCAGGTCGGTCAAGGTGATGGTGCGATCTTGCAGAAATTAGAGTTTGACTCTGATGTCGTCAGTCATGAATTCGGTCATCACATTGTTTATCAGTCCATTACTGATATAGGTGGCGAGGCTCTGGTATTGCACGAAGGGTTGGCTGACTTTCTTACTTTTGCTAGATCAGGTGACGCATGTCTAGGAGAATCCATTTGCCCCTCTGGCACGACAATGTCTAGCTGTAAACTTGCATCTAACAGGTGTTTAAGAACTGCTGACAACACTTTAGTCTACGGTCAGTCTCCTTATACCGGTTATACCTCTGCACCACATATTCAAGGTCAGATTGTCAGCGGATATTTGTGGGACTTACGCAAAAACAATTCGATTCCGTCAGACACGTTGACGAAATATGTGATGCAGGCCATTACTTATCTTCCTGCGCGAGCAGAAATAAAGAATTTAGTGGCAGCAATGCTCTATGTTGATAGTCAAAATAAAAGTACATATGCAACGGTTCTTGAGAGCGCTGGAGCAGCACGCGGCTTGTCAGCAAGCTCGCTTGGAATCGATATGAGTAACTTGCAGTCGAGCATTTCGTCCCCAGGTGCAACTAGTACGGAAGAAACTAAAAAGAAGAAGTCATTTCTGGGTTGCGCAACTATAAACGGAAATCAACAAAATCTATTCGGCGGATTCTCTACAATCCTGTTTGTTCTAGCGATTCCTTTACTTTTTGCATTATCACCCAAAAAACAGCCTGTATCTGTCCAAAAAAACAAAACTAGATAAATTCGACATTTAAGGTGCCGAGCTCAAATTACTCTGAATTACTCCGAAGATGCCTGAGTGGTACACATCTTACGGAGTATTTTCTTTTGAAACATTCTTGGCTATTCAAACTTCGCTTCACTTCTTTGCTTCTATCTTTTTGCAGTCAAGCATTCTTGGCCACAGGCACCTCCTTTGCGCGTGAGGTCGAGGTCATTCCCGTATTTGTCTACCAGGGAGAAAGTCTTACATATACCCAAATTCAGACCATACAGGAATTTAGAGCGAAGTCGGGTGGATTACATCTGGTGCATGCGATTAGCCCAGTCTATGCGATGAATCGAACGGAATCTGTCCGCAATTTTATTGGTGCAATGAATGACGTTCTACGGCAAGGCGACGGTGTTGTAATGCACGTATCTCCTCTGCGCAAATGGCTAGAATTGTCAGGAACATCAGCTTCTGCATTGGATTCACTTTATGGAAAATCGCACGAAAAATGTTACGACCTGTGCGGGATCGAATCGTCGATGTCGGAAGTGAATCCAAAAGATATCGAGCGGTTTGTGTCATTTGGAATGCAGAAGATGTCTGAAATTGGGCTTGGCAAACCTGAATCAATCGTCTTTGAAGAGGGCCTAGTGAGTCGAGAAATCTGGAATACGGTTTTGAATGTCGCTAAATTTCAAGATTGGTCAGGCTTCCATGTAGCATCGACTAAAGAATATCTTTCGAAGACCAATGTTTATGCACAGCTAGTTCAACGCAGTCAATTTGCACAGGGTGTAAACCAAACGAGTCCCATGGATTTGGGGCGTAGGTTGGATTTTATTCGTTTTGGTCTATATAATGATGTCGTTTTTGAAGAATCAATTGATAGCGTTATTGAAGAGGCAATGAGTTATCAGAGAACAAATAACAGAAGAATTGAAGTTCCGATTTTTGTAAATGTCGGACAACTTGGTAGTCATAGTTCAAAACTCGGCAAAATTATTGCAACCCTTCGTTCAAAAATAGAGGAATCAGGCAATCAAATGGTTGGTTGGTCTGGAAGTGGAGGTAGTAGTTGGAGTCGTGATTCTATTGCAGAGGCATATAAAAAATATGGAGGTTCCCGGGATGCTATCTCAACTTCGTATAGAAATGACAACCTTCCCTCAGCAGAAAAAGGTGTTTTAAGTAGGCCATCAGTTGAAGTTGTTGATGCTGATTTGAATCCGTCTTTAGATCCGAATAGGCATATAAATATTAATGCGCAGATCGATCGCAAACTCAACCCTAAAGAGAGCGTCGAAGACTCATTCATTCCTGCACTGCAGTCAGTCACGCCATCTCACGTGAGAGACATGACGCATTAATTGGTTCCTACTGAAAAAGGTAGCCTCCGGTGTGCATTGGACTTGTGCGCTGGTGTTTTGATCTGCCATGGATGTAAGGCGGTTAGGTATGATTGACTTCATCATGAAGTCAATCTTCATACTTAAAACGTGTCCCGAGCGAAGCGAGGGACCTAGTGAATTTTCAATCTATGTCTGCTACTGAGAGTTTTTTCGTAAAATTCGCACCTTTATAAGGTTTATTGCGGATCCGAGTACAGTTCAGCCAGTAATGCATAAGCTCGTCTCAGATGCGGGATGACAATAGATCCGCCAATAATCAATGCAATGTTTATGGATTCTTCCTGCTGTAACTTGGTTGCTCCGAGTCTCCAGGATTGAATGATATGATAATTGATGCAATCATCGCATCTAAGAGCTGCGGAAACGGATAATCCCATGAGCTCTTTGGTTTGAGCGGTCAAGCTTCCTTCCATGTAGGAATTGTGGTCGAGATTGTAAAATCGTTTTACAAAGTTATTGTCTGCGTTGTTTACGATCTGGTTGAGATTTGATCTGGTTTTTAAAAATTGACTAGCAATCAGACTTTTCGAAGCCGCGTCTGCTTCTGACTTTAAATACTGAGGTTCCTTGGAGGATGCTTGCATTTTTATTCCTTTAATCTTTTAGTTTTGCGGAGGAGGCTCTATTGTAATATTTGCAGGATTTGGTGATCCAAAGTTGACTGTACTATGTTAGAATCCACTTTAGATTACATCAATATTTGTAATGTAGAATAAACGTTTCCCTTGCGATTTGGAAACTTTTTTTGGGGATTCTCACTTTATGAGTTTTTACGTTGATGTGCACACTCATTTGACACACGAGCTATTTGAAACAGATTGGCAACAGGTCATTGAGCGGGCAAAAGATGCAGGACTGGGCGCCATTGTTGTCAATGGGCTTGAGCCAGTTAGCAATCGGAAGATTTTGGACTGGGCGATCCAGTTCGGAATAGTAAAGCCTGCGTTAGGTATTTATCCATTGGATTCAATAAATGGTATTTTGCCTAGAGATTTTCCATACGAGATAGCAAAATTTGACGTTGATGATGAGATTTCCTTCATTCGCGACATGGCTAAATCTGGTCGACTTGCGGCAATTGGAGAATGCGGCCTTGATCAATATTATTTAGGTCCTGATTATTTACCGCCTCAAGAGAGGGTTTTTGAACAATTGATTGATATTGCAGTCACCTATGATTTGCCTTTAATTATTCACACTCGAAAAGCGGAAGTTAGGGCAGGAGAAATTCTTGCGCATATGAACGCAAAGAAAGTCAATTTTCATTGCTTTGGAGGAAGGACATCTTTGGCAAAAAAGTATTCTGAAGTTGATGGATGGTGGTTTTCCATTCCAGCAAATTGTTCGGTGAATGAAGCGTTTCAAAAAATGCTAAAAATTCTTCCATTGGACAAGATATTGACAGAGACCGATGCTCCGTATCTTCCACCCAAAAAAGGAGATAGGAATGAGCCATCAAACGTCGTCGGTACAGTAGCGATGCTTGCAAAATTTAGAAATATAACTGAATCGGAGGCGCGCGATCAAGTTTATCGAAATTACCTCGATCTTTTTGC
>JAPLFV010000373.1:4831-6790 GCA_026390495.1 Pseudomonadota bacterium
CTTGTCCGTAAAATAAAATTTCACTGGAAATTTTCAGAAGTTTGTTGTTCGCTTTAATTTATGCAGCAATTTCCAATACGCACATTGTTTTGTCATCGTGCGTTTCCTTCCAGTCTTGGTAGCTAAGAATCAAAGCCTTTAACTCAGCAGCGGATATATCGTTATAGGAATCAAGTTTTGCATCCAACCACTGTTTGAAATGCTTATATGTTCTGCTGGAATCGATGAGGCCATCACTAAAAAGTATAATGATTGATTTGGTTAAAAGGTTAACTTCTAAAAATTCATCCATGGCGTCATTTAATACTGCGGATTGGAGTTTTCCATTGTCGTCTTTGAAGACCATCAATGGCACGACCGCATTTGATCTATAAATGTAGGCCTTTTTCTCGTTAAGTAAGACCTCACACCCCACAATTGCTAGTAGCTCTGGCAATGCAGATGTTTTACTGAGAAAACTCGTTGCTCGTCTTTGAAGAATTTCCATTCTCGTAAACGGTTGATCGTCTTGGCGTAGCTTATTGACCTCCCAAATCGAATCGCAAATGACAGTGCACACACTGGCTTTAAGAGCGGCTTGGACACCGTGACCCGTCACATCGCATAGAAGTGCCGTAACCGTGTTATTCACTGGGTCGTGGTGGGAATAAATCATATCTCCTGAGACATACATCTCTGCATTGTGACTGATCTCAAGGAAAATGCCGGCAGGCATTGGAGGTGTTCTGAAAAAGGCCTCTTGCACGGTGCGACCTAAAGCCATTTCTTGCTCCATTAACTTGGACTGAAGACTGGCCTCTGTTAGTTTTTTAACGCGTTTTTCCAAGGTGGATACATTGACAAAGGTACTCAGGGCAAACACATAAGGGGTATGAGTCTCAAGAAGATTGTACCAAGTTTTATACCAAAGGCTGTCGGTTATCCAAGGGAAGTCAGTCACCAAAGGCGTAAATACTTGTGAGACCACACCAGATGAAGCGATAAATAGCGCCGCAGATCTATGATAAATTTTCAACTTTAAACATGAGAAAGCAACTGGCAGGGCACAAAGAAGGCAGCCAATTCCAATCAGTAGATTGCGATATCTCCAGACTTCTCGACTCCAGTTTGTGCCACCCGGACTTGTTGGAATGTTGGCGCCAATTGAATATATGATTCCGAAAACGAGCCCAGCAGATAGCCAGTGAAGTGGTTTTGGCTTCGTCAGTCGAGCCAGTTGTGTAAAAAAGTATAGTTGCATAAAGTCAGCAAACCCTAAAAGAAATGTAGGCAGAGCTCCGACAAGCCATGTAGGTAGCACTGAATCTGGATACCATCTTTGCGAAGCGACAACGCCCAATGCCTTTAAGCTCATAAACAACCCTAAGCCCAAGCACTCGGGTGAACTGTCAATAAAAATAAAGAGTAGAACGCAAAACAGTGCAAGTATGATTCTGCCAATATCAGCTAATTGTTTTCCAGATCCGACCCTTTTCGAGGCCACAAAGTCTTCAAATTTTTGGAATCGCACGTAGCCTGATAGGAACATTGGCATTTGGTTCACATTCGAGTTGAGAATCGTTTTTTGACTTGGTTTTGGCTTTATTGTTAATTTAACCTTTTGTATTTCCGTATTAGTTTTTTCGTCAACAGCCAGGAACGCTTGAGTCGAGTCAGTTCTACTTCCAGTGAAGTTTGGAAATGAAACAGCTAGTTGCTCGCCCATTAATAGCTTTCTTGAAGTAAACCAAGATCCCTCTATCAAGGCCTCATAGAAATCAAACGAGGGAAGCGAGAGTACAAACGTCTCATTTGCAACTGATTCCTTTAAATCCAAAAGAACGGAAGTGGGTATGGTGGTTGTTAGAGTGTAGTAATCATTGTTACCCGAAGGGACATTTATTCTAGAGAGTTCAAGCCAATTTAACTCCTTCGACTCGCCATTGGGCATTGTATAGGTCCAGTTTGAATCTTCTAGGA
>JAPLFV010000341.1 GCA_026390495.1 Pseudomonadota bacterium
AATCGAACGTATCTTGCGAAATTTTGATGAGAAAGTCTGGACATTTATAATTTTGTTCGGTTATCATTTTCAAAAGGTTCCAATTAAAAACCTATTTCGGAGGAATTATTTCATGATCGTTAAGAATTTAATGGCTGTTGGTATTATCGCTTCTGTTGCAACGGTTGCAGCAGCTGCTGATGAAGCTAAGGCAAATTGGGGAATCAAAGGTTTAGTTCGTATGGATGCAGTTCAGTCAACAACTGAAACAAAAGTTGGAGATGCTGACAAGTCAACTGCTAAGTCATCTGAAGTTATGCTTAAGCATGGCGACATGACTTTGACTGGTGACCGCGGCGGCGACACCATGAAAATCAAATTTCATGCTGAATCCGGCTTTGCGCTTCTTGACACTGCAACTATCACGCACAAATTCACAGACACTGTAAATGTTGCGTTTGGTAAAATGAGCGTTCTAGCTCAGTCATGGGAAAACGACTATGATTCTTCTGACCAATACATCTGGTCATGGGCTGGCCAAGCAACTCCATCCAATGCTGATGGCGCGCAAGTGAACGCTAACTTTGGCGATCACAATGTTAGCCTTCAAGTTGTTCAAGGTGTAAAATCTATTACTTCTTCAACAACTAACGCAACTACTGGAAAAGTTACAAAAACTGCAGTAACTTTCAACGATGGTGGAAGTTTGACTGCTGCACTTCAGTACAAAGGCGATATCAATAAAATGATCAAGCCAATCTTAACTTACACATCTGTTAAGACATCTGGAACAAAAGGTAGCGATGGAGCAAACTACGGAAATGGCTACCAAACTCAAATGGGTTTAGGCGTTCAAGTCCTAGTTGCTGATCTAACTGCAGATCTTGAGTACGATACCGTTAAAAACCACAAAGTAAAAGATGTTACATCTGCAAAAGATAATGATATTGCTTCTATGATTCTTCAAGCTAAGTATGCAATCGGCATGACAACTCCTTTCCTAAAAGTTGTTTCCGAAACACATAAATTTGGCGCAGAGAAAAACGTTGGCGATCTATCTGGCATGCAATTGGCCCTTGGCGCTGAGCACAAGCTAGATGAAAACTGCCGTCTTCATGGTCTTTACATGATGAGCAGCAAATCAGAGAAAATCGCTGGCGAAAAAACAACTAAGACAAATATGGCTGGCTTTAACTTCGGTGTTACTGCTTCTATGTAATCTGAATTTGTTAGACGTTAATGTAAGTCGGGACTTTGTCCTTTCTTAATGATTGTGAAAAGCCTCGGATCTTTTAGGTCCGAGGTTTTTTGCTATTTCGTAAAGGCCATCTGCATTCCTTTAATGCTAAACTTAAGTCAAAGTTCTATCTCAGATACCTATATGAAAAGCTCGAATCCCACCAAATCGCACTGACTATTGTCGAAAGAAGGAAAGTAAGCACACATGACACAAAAGCTAAAACTCAATGTGAGGTTTAAGAAACATGGATCCCATCTAAATGTCTTTTTTCGTTTCTTTTATTATTGCCTAGCAACATTCACCGCAGTATTCGCCATTTTCATCCTCCCAGTTACCTGTTTCATTTTTGCAAATGATTTAGCGCAAGAACCTCAAGTCCTGATGACCTACAGTCAAGCAATAATTTTGGGCCTCGTTGAAGGAATTACCGAGTATCTACCCGTATCAAGTACAGGTCATTTAATTTTAGTCGATGCATTCCTTGGCTTTCGAGGCAACTCGGCTCTTTCTCAATCTCAAATGGACGCCATTGATGCCTTTGAAATCGTGATTCAAGGCGGAGCGATATTGGCCGTCATCTTTGCTTACTGGCCTAAAGTAAAAAATATGTTTAGAGGTCTAATCGGTCAAAATTCAGATGGCAAAAAATTACTGTTCAATGTCGTAGCCGCCTTCCTACCAGCAGCGACCATAGGATTTGTTCTGCATAAAATCATCAAAAAATATTTGCAACAAGAATGGCCCGCAGTTTTTGCATTAGCAATTGGCGGAATCGTCATGATCCTTTTTGAAAAATCTCAATTAGCCAAGACGCGGAAGATTAGCGGACTAGATGTCAGCCAGTTAACAATTAAAGGAGCCGTCATTATAGGTCTTTTGCAATGTATTGCCATGTGGCCCGGTACTTCACGCTCCATGATGACCATCTTAGGAGGTATTTTAGTCGGATTGACACCTGCGGCCGCAGCTGAGTTTTCTTTTTTACTGGGACTACCGACATTGCTTGCCGCTACAGGATTTAAAGCGATAAAACACGGTCCAGAATTGGTAGCGCATATTGGCTTTGACACGATGGCAGTTGGTTTGGTCGTTGCCGCTATTTCGGCGTTTATCTGTGTCCGAGGTTTTATCTCATGGTTAACAAAATTTGGACTTGCTCCATTTGGATATTATCGAATTGTCTTGAGCGTCGTCGTTGCCGTCTATTTATTGACAACTCAATCTCAATAAAGTTTTAAGATACAATTTTTACGAATCAAAAAATTTAGTATTAGAAATCCGTTTTACATTGAAACATGATGAGTTGCTTGGTTTCGGCAATCTGATGACATTCTGAGGGAATCGCCATTGACCTTCGAAATACGCCAAATTCTGCTTTCAAACTCTGACCAGGTACTCCTAAGCATAAATCAATCACTGGATATTCTTCTTGCGGGGTCCGCCAACTAACGCTGCCTCGCCAAGGCAATGTCGAAAAATTTTCTCGTAGCCAGCGACACTCCGCAAAAATCTGACTCTTTGTTTCTTTACCCCAGAGACCTTGGGTATCGGCAATTCCTGCCTCAACTGTCCGCGCCAAAAGTCCTGCCAGTAAAATGTAGGAAATCCATTTTTGCGGGTAGATTACCAATAGATGTAAGACAATGGCCATAACCGTCAATGATAGACCAATCAAATAGTAGCTATGCCTGTGAGAATAGGAGCCACTTATTAAACCAATGCATGAAGCTTGAACAACTAATATCAGAAACAGTTTTTGTAAAAGGGGATCTGTTGCAATTCTTCTCCGCCATAGAACACATCCAAGGACAATTAATAGAAAAGGGCTTGACTGAGTAGCGCGAACCAAAATTCCAATAGTGACGTCATTGGATTAAAATTAGTAGGAATTACAAAAAGGTCGTCTTGCATTTGCAATAACTTTATTTTCGGCACCATAATCTTGTACCACCAGGCACCTGGCGCAATGGCTGCCACAATTGACACAGCCATATACCGAAGTCGAGCCAAACTCAATGGAGTAAGAATCAATAACAAACAGACAACCCCCACTGTTGGTTTCATAGCCAATCCCAGCGCGAAGGGAAGAATACCCCACCATTTTAATCGCCCTATGGCTGCAGTACCCCATGTAGCAAGTAACATTGCCATTGGGTCTGGCATAAACTTAGAACTATATGGGGTTGAAAAAGAGAGAAAATAGCCTGCTACAATCGCCCAGGGAATATAGCTTTTATGAAATCCACCCAGACATCGACGCCATTCTCTAAAGGCGAGCCGAAGCAGGATTAGATTTATCAAAAATACGAGCAGTGAAGCATAAATTCGCCCTCGGTCTAAATCGGTATCTGCTAACCAAAAACCAACAGCTCCCACCCAATTTAAAAAGGGAAACTCCATGGGCATGACTCCACTCGTACCCTGGCTATTTAATACTGCAGTCGCCCACCAAGGAACTTGGAATTCACTCTCGCCACTCCACCTAAGAAAGTATCGAAGTGCCACTGACATCGTATCTACTTGCCTCCATTGATGAGGCATTGTGATAGGGAAAAAGCAGTGAATCAGTCCGCAAACTATACGAAGGACAATCACGAGTGTGATAAATCGTTTCACAACGAATTCAGGCGAAAGATTCTTAAGGTTCAAATTTAGCGCCTTTTTTTTACTAATCAATGTTTCCTTGAATCACTTCAATTCAATAAGTTTAAGACGTTTTTGCAATGCCGCGGCATCTTCTTTCAAATTTTTCTGCTCATAAAATGCAATTGTTGCATTTGCATTGTCAATCGACTTTTGAACTTCGGAAACAGCATACTCAGCATACTCTTTGGCAGATTTAGTTTCGCCACTTGCTGAATATATTTGCGACATTCGATTAAAGATCCGACCGTCATGAGCATACACCTTTGTATAGGCCTCGTAGAATGGCAATGCAACTGCATACTCTTTTCTTTCAAAATAGTAGTCACCCACTATCTTGTTCAAATAGTCGCCACACGCCTGAGAATACCCTCCAATATCCGAAACCAAACTAGCAAATTTATCACCCGCACGCCTTACGCCGTTCAAGACAAGATGGGACTCGGCCGCAAAGCATTCAGTAATCTTATCTTTCTTTGGCATTCGACTTACAATTTTCAATGCCTCTTCAAACTCACCAATATTGACATAGGCAGAGATCAATAAATTAGACAAATCTACTGATGACTGCTTCTCTGAGGCTTTTTTGAGGTAGCGGATTGCACTTGCATAACGCTCTACTTTCATACTCAGGTATCCCAAATTCCAGAATTCCTTTTCATCAGTTCCCGATGCCAATTCATAATTGGATAACAGTGTATAATATTTGCTATACTGACTCTTTGAGTTT
>JAPLFV010000119.1 GCA_026390495.1 Pseudomonadota bacterium
ATCGAATATAGCTGCTTATCATAAACAATGGAATGCCTTAGGTAATGTCGAGGCAGAATCCAATTTTGTTTGTCAGCCATTTAGCACAAGGGAAACTATCCTCAATTTTAAATTCATATCAGAATAGAGTGGTGACGTTATGACTAACGTAGAGGTTAATAATGAGTGAGATGAATTCAACAAAATCTATCTATATTTCCAGAGTGGTTTTTATAGTTGCTTTTTCCTTGAGCGTGATTGGTTGCAAAGCCTGAGGGACAGCATCAAGTGGAGTCAAGTCCGCTACTGAAGTTGAAAGAGTTATTACGCAGCTGCCAACTACCACGAAAGATGTTCAGTCGTCATTGGAGCGCGTGGAGGCAATCTATTCAGACATTGACAAACTTGGGGATAGACTTAGCAAACGTGATGGACTCGACATTGCGATCACTGACGCGGCCAGTAAATCTTCGGTGATTTCTACCAATAAAGCTGTCGAAAGCAAAGCCAATGTCAAAACTGTGACTAAATCTTCTTCCCAGGATGGAGAGATAGTCTATGCAGAAAATGTGGTCGTGCTTGAAGCAGTTGTTTCAGATCTTTTGAAGCTAAAGTCTTCCTATCCCGAGTATGAGGTAAGGCTAAATAACGAAATTGATATCCTCTCAAAGGCCGCAGCATCCATGAGAATTTTAGTAGGTTTACCTACTAAGTCCGGCAATGAAAGTTCCTCTTTGCAATTGGGGGATAATGAAACGCCTCTGACTCTTCCTCAGATACGTGGACAATTGTCAGCCTTAAGAGCCAGCGCTAACAAAATCGAGGCAAGAGTTCGTGGGGAGCGTGCAGGTGCTGAAGCAAAGGCCCTTCAAGCGCGAAGAAATCAGCACGACCAGCGAATCAAAGACAAGTTTACTGAGCAGAGTCGATACATAGAAAGTGCTAATGAAGCAACACGACAATATTATAAACTGGAAAAAGACTTGAACGACCATCAGCGACTACTTGATTTAACACTTCAACTTCAACGCGCAAATAGATATGCAACTGTTCCCATAGATGGAGCGGAAGTTCCTGTGTCCAAACTGGTGCCTTTATTTAGAGAAAAATTAGCTGAGGCCGAATCTAAATGTGCAAAGGCTTGGAAGCAAGTTGAAGATTACACAAGTAAAGCTGATCGAGTGGGCGACGAAATTGCACAGATGAGAGGGAACTATCCTAAATAGTTTCTGCCGCGCTCAGGCTTGCCGCTCTGATGTCAAAGGCGCGCTAAATCAATCGTTTGATGAAAATCTAGAATCATTTGCCTCATGAGATTTATGGCTCGATTTTCGATGGAATGCAATGACGCGATTTCTTCTTGTACAAGATCCTCGCGCGAAAGTTCACTTGTTTTGTGGGCCAATGCTTCCTGCAATATTTCTGTAATGCACCCTTTTGCAAATGGACCTATTTTAGCAAGGGTGTAAGAAAAGAAAGCGAGTCTCTCTGCAATTTTGCGCTTTCTTAATTCCGAATCAGACTTTTTAGTGAGGTATTCAAGATCGTGCAAATTATCCAGTTTGTCTGCCAATGAGGCATTTGCTAAGGCTGGATATCTATGACAATCAAGTATATCGTGTGCCTGTAATACATAGGCAACTCTTTTTAGTTTAGATAAATCGCTTGTAGGACCTAATGACAGGTAGTCAATCATTGGCTCAGACAGGAAAACTGCTGCATGGATCGCAATTGATTCATTCGGAATATTTTCTCTCATTTTGGCGACACTTATCTTAGAAATCCCACCCGTTTCCTCGAGATAGTCATGCATCAATGCGCAGATTGAGGCGTCTTCTGCATGTTCGGGAGGACATAGCCATTGGCAGTTCATAGCCATTCGTGTTGGGTGTGTGGCGTAGGGAATATTGTTCATGCGCTTTACACCGATTAAACCCAAAGCGTTTATGAAGTAGAATTTCCAAATTCTTTCAGAAAAACCTAGATCTGTGAATTCACTCTTAATTTGGTTTATGTCAAAATCTTGTATATTTTTGGTGGCCTTGAATCTTTCTTCAGTCATTA
>JAPLFV010000343.1 GCA_026390495.1 Pseudomonadota bacterium
GGTGCAACGTTATCCACAACATCTGTGTATAAAGAACATGTTAATGACGACTAATCCTTGGCGGAGCAATACCTTGATCGTTACGCATATGAATTACACAGTTGCATCCGTGGCCAATTGTGGTTACCCTCTTTAACTCAAAGATCCCAAACCTGTTTTTTTTCATTCTCTGTATTGAGTGTGGCCTTGCGCGTTCATGAAAATTCTCGATCATAAAAATTCCAATAAAATTTTTCGTCTCACTTCGGTACTTGGCAATTATCAGTCCCTAGATGGGGGAGCCATGTTTGGAAATGTGCCTAAATCAATGTGGCAAAAATGGATCGAACCGGATTCTCAAAACAGAATCAAATTGCAATGTCGAGCCATGCTAGTCGATATAGCAGGAATAAAAATTCTGTGTGAAGTTGGAATTGGAGCTTTTTTTGATCCATCATTACGAGATCGATACGGCGTTGCAGATCATCGCCATGTTTTGATTGATGAGCTTGCAAAGTTAGGCCTGCAGGAATCAGATATTGACTTTGTAGTCTTGTCGCATCTTCATTTTGATCATGCGGGCGGCCTGCTTCCTTCTTGGGAGGAATCGCAGGGAAAACATGTTCGATTGATGTTTCCGAAAGCAAGATATGTGGTCGGCAAAACGGCCTTTGAGCGCGCAAAAAATCCTCATGCTCGTGACCGCGCCTCGTTTATTCCTGAATTACAAGAACTCCTGGCCAATTCAAATCGCTTGCTGTTGATTGATGAAGAACGTCACCCAGATTTTTTTCCAGATTGCGTACGATTCTCATTTACAGATGGGCATACTCCGGGACACATGCACATTGAAATCACGGGCAATCAGAAAACAGTTTTTTTCGCTGGAGATCTTATACCAGGTACAGCTTGGGTTCATTTACCGATCACGATGGGCTATGATCGATTTGCCGAGAAAGTCATCGATGAAAAAAATAATTTTTATAAAAGATGGGCCAATAATCCTAACAACTGGGTGTACTATACCCATGACCAAAATGTTGCACTTTCAAAAATCTCAAAAAATGAAAAGGGACGCTTTGAGGCAATAGAAGCTATTGAGAAACCTGTGGGCTGGGAATTCTAGGACTTTCATCAACTCCATGGGCTCGTGACCTTAAATTATAGCAACCCGAATCCTGTGATGAATTTTTGAATACAATTTGCTCTGAAGATGCCGCCAGATGATCTGACATAGATACTCGACCCAAATTCAACATTCGATCCAAAAGTGTCTGAACTAATGACTTGTAGTTTGGAGTCAATACTCCTGTACAAAAGTATTGATACCTAGGTAGAGGTGCCGGAAGAAGTGATGCTAAATAGACAGCTTGCTTCAATGTCAAATGTGACGCCGATTTGCCAAAAAATTTTTTTGATGCAGAACCCAATCCATATAGGCCAGGGCCAAACTCTACAATGTTCAGGTAAAGTTCAAGAATTCTCTTCTTTCCAATTTCTCTCTCGAGATGCCATGCCAAAAATATCTCCTGAGTTTTTCTTGAAATCGTTTTGTCTCTCGATAAAAATAAATTCTTTACTAACTGCATGGTTATGGTTGATCCACCTACAACAGCTCTACCCTCTTTCGTGTTCCTTTCAAAAGCTTGCTCAATTGCGCCTGGCTCTATTCCCGCATGTTGCCAAAACCCAGCATCTTCTGAACTTACAAACGCAGATACCACCTTCTGAGGCAGGCTTTGCAGAAACACATAGTCATCTCTTCTATGGTCCACAGGTATCTGAACTTTGCTATCTGATTCCAATGTCCTTTCTAATATGAAAGGATGGTTCAAATAGTCCTTTGTGTAGATCTCTGGAATCCGTTGCGGCACACAATTTAGTTCTAACTTTCCCCAACTAAAATTCGTCTTGTCACTTGTTATACTTAAAGCCGCATCTGCTGTCACATCACCTGACAAACCAAAGTCTGCAATGTCAGATGCAAATCCTCGAGGCAAGATCCTCAATACATCATCACATGATGTCTTCGGCAACTCGGCGCGAATGACTCCAGTTATTGGATAAATGCTATTCTGAATTGTAGACTGGGCAATATCAATAAATATGTCTGCGGAGACACTCCGGCCCATGTTTGGAATATCGAATCGAAGAGCTACAATTTCCGAGCGCAATTTTTTGTTGGATAAATTTAAATCAAGTTTTGCCACCAGCCCAAGAGTAAACGGCCCAACAGGATCTACACTTAAACTCTTGTGGTCAAAACTTAAACTAGATATCGCTCCGTCAGCGCTCAATTTAAGTTCATTTTTCGCAAGAAAGTGGGCGTCAATCGACCCCTTATATCCTGGTGTAAATGAGCTTCCAAGCATCCTCTGAAATGGGAGGTAAACGGATTGAGGAAGAATCGGCGCATCAATGTCACAGTGGAAAGTCTTTTCGACGCGTTTGGCGTCGCAATCAAAACTCCATTTGGACGTTTTGCCAATGAGCTCAGCACTTCGTCCTTTAATCTTTAGGCTGCCCTTTGAACTTAGGTCCATGCTCCCAAAAAATTTATCTTCTTGAGCGTAGGGCGCGATCAAACTATGTTCGACCTTCCACTGAACTTTCTTCGACTTAACATCAATTGATGTTGATCCGAACTTTACCTCTGTATGATTTCCACTCAAATCATTTAGAGCGATATAGAAAGACTTTATATCAATTCTCTTAACTGCTGATAATGAGGATTCTTTCCCCCCTTTTTTCAATTCTTGGGGCTCGTCTAACTTCAGAAAGGCTTCTGTCATTCTTATTTTAGATTTCAGCCAATCCATTCGTTCGGATTTTTCAACTTTTTCGTTGTACCTAACACTCCCAATTGCCAGTGATTGCGGTTTCATAAAATGAGAGCCAAAAGGATTAAAGTTCATTTGAATCAGTACTGTATCAATGACCATTTGAGTTCCTGCGATTGAAATTTCATCAATTCGCACTCCACTCGATCCTATATCAAGTGATTTAAACTCGACTTTCAAAGAATATTTTTGATTTAGATGATTCAGTTTATTCACAACTTCA
>JAPLFV010000173.1 GCA_026390495.1 Pseudomonadota bacterium
AGTCCCTGCTAGTGATGAGCATGATGTTCCTGCAGTCACAGCACTATCGACAACGCGGTCATACACACAAGAATACGTCATGCCTGTATCGTTGCCTGGAGTTCCGCTAGTAATATTATTCCAATCAAGGCTTAGTGTGTTTCCTTGTGTTAATGCATTCACAGGAAACACCCGGTCACTGAAAGATGTGATGGCAAATGAAGGTGCTGATGCTGATGATGATGGGGATGGGGATGGAGAAGTGGACACAGAAGCAGATGATGTTGGAGTCGAAGTAGGGCTCTCAATGGTCGATGTAACTCCACCACCGGCAGATTGAATCGTGTTCGCTTTTGAAAAAGCGTCGTTCGCACCCTCTTGCTGACACGAAAATAGCAAGCTCAGCGATATGCATATACGCAATCGATCATCGAACCATGATTTTAAATCACGAATCAACAAGGCAAAACCCTCTCTTTATAGGAAAGGTATCGGAATTTATGAAGATTTCTTGATGTAAAAACAAATCAACAACATCGTTGCTCAACATTTAGCTAATGAATTTTGAAGACTGACATTTTGCTCGTATTTTCAAATTTCACCAAATTTCACAAATCCTCACTCACGCAACAGGATCAAAACAGTCTCACATTCCTTTAAGAATCAGGCTCAGGATCAATAACTTGGCTGATTTGACAGCCCTCAGTAGACTGATAATTGGTCGCGACTAATTATCAGTCTACTGAGAGGGCATCAGTGAATTATCGTTATATATTCAAAAACATAGCTCAAGACGTGCTTCTAGATGGAAAAATCGCATTGATTTCAAGACCACGGCAAGTAAGCATGACCACACTCGCAAAAGGCTACATTACATCCCCCAATAATTATTTTACTTGGGACGACGATGACTTTCGAAAGGCATGGATGCGCTCTTCGTTAAAGAGCATTGAAGGTCGTGACATTGGCCCAATTGTTTTTGATGAGATTCATAAAGATCGCAAAAACTCGAAACCAAAATTAGATCAAAGAGGAAGTGATAGCTTGCTGGGTCGTAATAATCCATACCGACAATTTATGGATTCGTCTTCGAAGTTAAAATAGGCAAACTCCTTCCTCGAAAGAGGCTGAACCGCCACGCTTGACGTCCCAGACCTGCAAGGCCCAATAATAGCCAATCCCATACATTTGCTAGATCCTGTCATTTTCCGACAGTTTTACTCAGAAAACATCCCAGTTATTGATTTTTCTGTTTGATACTGTCATAATTTGACAGTATCAAACAGAAAGGGGCGGCGTGTCTAATTTCACTCTAAATCTCCAAGATAAGTTACCTCGCGACGTATTCACAGATACTGAGGTAACAACGCTCACGAATGGAACGCCAGCTAGGCGGTACGGCCTCATGAAACGTGCTATAGCTAACGGCGATATTATTCTGCTACGCCGCGGCGTCTATTGTTTTGGCAAACGCTTCCAACGGCAGCCTCTAAACCTCTTTGAGCTTGCACAAAAAATCTATGTCCCATCATATATTAGCCTTGAATCTGCACTGTCGTTTCATGGATGGATTCCCGAGGCAACATATACAGTTACAAGTGTTTGCATGAAACGCTCCCATTCCTTTGAGACCGATGTTGGATTGTTTAGTTATACCCGAAGTCCGAAGTTCAACTTCATCGGAGTCGACAGGCTATTTGACAAGGGTGCCATTATTCTTATGGCTAATCCGACGAAATCCATTTTGGATTACATATACGTCCACAAAATAGAGGTAGATGATCCTCAGGCATTTCTCGACAACCTCAGAATCGATGCAGACTCCTACCGGCAACTCTCCTATGAATTGTTAAGTGAAATTTCAGAATCATACGCTAGCATTCGGGTCTCAAAATTCATAAAAAAAATGCGGAGAATTTTATAGTGAGCATCAAAGTCATCCAAGAAAAAATTGATTCCTATCGATGCACCTCTCATCAAGAAGAAGACCATGCGCTCAAAGAAATCACTCAAGAACTGATTCTCAACAGCTTATATAATGCAGGTTTTTTCAAAAAAGCTGCCTTTCACGGAGGGACCTGCCTCAGAATATTATACGGATTAAGTAGATTCTCTGAAGACCTCGATTTCGCGCTATTGGAACCTGACTCGTCGTTTGCGTTGGGGGGGTATCTAACTGCAATCAACGACGAACTGAAATCCTTTGGCTACGACATACAGATTGTAACTCGAGAATCAGATCGCAACGTTAAAAATGCATTCCTAAAGGACAACTCTCTTGGTCGGATTTTGAAAGTTCAGCATTCCAAAAAAAACGGAACCGGGAAAATTCTTAATATTAAACTTGAAGTCGATACCAATCCACCCAGCGGAGCAGAAATTGAAAACAAATTTATAGATTTTCCAATATATTTTGCGGTTACGACGCATGATCTCCCCACCCTCTTTGGTGGGAAAAGCCACGCACTTCTTTGCCGTGAATATGTCAAAGGCAGAGATTGGTTCGACTTTCTTTGGTATCTGGCAAGAAAAACACCATTGAATTATAGTTTTCTGTCCAACGCATTGGACCAACACGGACCATGGCAAGGCAAAAAAATTCAGGTTGATGCGGCTTGGTATGCGGACGAAATGAAAAAACGCATTAAAACCTTGGACTGGGTCAAAGCGAAAATCGATGTTCAACGATTTCTTAGACCCATCGATGTAAAAACGCTTGATCACTGGAGCACGGAATTTTTTTTAGATTGTTTGAATGAACAATTCCGCTGAGAGAGCACTTGCTATTGACGTCAATTAAATGGATGGTCTCATATCAGTTGCATGTGACACTGGAGTAGCGGGCTTTGTGAGCGTTGCAGTTTTGGGAAACCTGACTTGATGTCAGAGCGGTGTTGTAAATTACTGCCTGACTTATACTGCCGGTAAAAAAATAGTTGCTAGCTCCAGTGTTTCCTTGTGCACCAATCTTAAGCGCCTCAACAGTATTTGGAATATTGCCTGTGCAATTCGCTGTTGTTGTTTGCATGGTACCGTCCACATACAACTTTGCATTGGCCGAACCTAGACTGCCATCATAGACACCGCATAAGTAGTGCCAAGCGCTATCATTCAAGGCATTATTTGACTTTGCCATGCAGCCGATAGACCCTACATTGAACTGAACTTTGTTTGTACCAGGATCATAGTCCCCACCTAAATGATATTGCCACGAGCTATAGGTCTTTCCCACAATGCCTGAGTATTGCGCGATGCTACTGGCTTTAAACCAAGTACACACGCTAATGGTATTTCCGGTTACAAGTTCAACATCTCCGAAACTCACCACGTCACTACTGCCGTCAAAAGTCAGCCTATATGGGTTGGCTAATGTTCCATCTCCATTCCAACCAGTCGTGCTCGAACAACTCGCAAAGTTAGTCAGAATGCCAGTCAATGCGGAACTGGATAGATCAAACCAATTCAGATCAGTGGATGCACACCCATTTGCAAAAGACCTAAGACCTTGATTCGCATTTGCAGCATCAAGGTTTAAAACCAAACCATTCGTCACAATATTTCCTACAGGAGTCTGACGATAACGATCCGCGGTAGCATCAAAGTTGGTTTTTACGTTAGCTGCTGTACCAACTGCAGATCCATCCGACGTTCCATAAAGGAGCAGATCTGCAAGATATCCAATCCAACCCTTGGTACCGGTTGAGGTTGAGCCTGAAGTTAGATTTGTGGATGCTGAATTCAGTCTTTGTGGAACTGAAGTAACCGTACATTCCTGACGGCCATTCACATAAAAACTTGCGGTGCTGCCATCGAAAAGTCCTGAAATGAAGTTCCAGGTAGATGTAGAGAAACCAGAAGTCCCGGTGCATGAGCCGCCGTAGGTTCCGATACCGGCGTTGTAGTGAGTCAAAATTTGCGAAGAATTTAA
The DNA here is from genome assembly GCA_026390495.1 of Pseudomonadota bacterium. Lineage (GTDB taxonomy): Bacteria > Bdellovibrionota_B > Oligoflexia > Oligoflexales > RGVZ01 > CAMDKS01. The sequence continues at coordinate 3,908 of JAPLFV010000173.1, forward strand.
AGCCGTTGCATAAACGGCAATGTCTTGAGCTTTGCCTTGAAAATTCAGTCCTCCACCAGATGGATCAGCTCCAATAGTAGTAGACATAACACCTGTTGGAGCAGCGACTCCTGGTGTAGCAGTTCCCCTTTGCACACCATTTACGTAAATAGTCAATATTGTGCCGTTCCAAGTGCCTGCTAAGTGATACCATTGATTAGTTGAAATGGTTACTGACGACGTCACAGTGTATAAGGTCGCACCCACATAGAAAAAAAAGTTAGGTGTAACATCATCGATATAAAGTCCAAAATTGATATTGCCAGCAGCGGTTGGTCTTCTGTAAATCAATTTTTGAGCAACCCCACTTTGAGACGTACTAAACCATCCCTCGACAGTATAATTTGAAAGCGACAATGCAGTGCTAGCATTCTCAACATTAATACTGCCAGTTGTTCCATTGAACAGTGTCGAAGAAGACGAATCTCCAGCGATTGCACCCGCAGCACCTAAAGTAACTCCGCCGGAAGATGTTCCATTGTTTCCAGAGCCCGAAAAATCTTTCAAAGTTGTTCCGGTACTTTCATTTAATCGCCAATATGCAGCCGGATTATCTGACAGCACAACTTCTTTATAGGTCTTTCCAATTGTGTATTCGATTTTTTTTCCAGTTGAGCCAGCTTCATATAGAGTTGAAATTTGAGACGCATTTAATGCGGAATTAAAAACCGCTAAATCGTCAATCGCACCTTGAAAAAATCTATCTGCACCAGCGTAGGCTTTTCCAATCCAAAATACATTGTGATGACTAATATTTGTTGTTTGAGTCTGAGTTTGGATCAGAACTCCATTTACATAAATTTTTATAAATGAGCTTCCACTATATACTGCAACGACATGAGACCATGCATTTAGTGTAAGACTCACCGATCCCACGGGAAAGTTGGTCCCGTTTCCATATCCGCATGACCAGACACCGCCATTTGCTTGCAGGAATGTAATCCCATTGAAACTGTCTACATGCCCACCTGCAACTCCCCTATAGTTCCCGTTTGCAGTTGGATAAATCCAAGCTGCGACTGATATATTTTGCCCCAATGAAGTGGCAGGATTTAGAGTTGTTGTAATTTCATCATTCGTCCCATCAAAACTCACTGCCTTATCTTCATCACTGGTCAGGCCTCCAAGTTGTGCCAAAGTCGGTCCGTTGGTGTAAGTGCCATTATTCCCACCACTCCCAAGATCGACTGCCGTCGTTCCAGTCGTCTCGCCGAGTCTCCAGTAACCAACTGGATTAAGACTCATCACCACATCACGGTAGCTAGGCTTTTGCCTCACCGTAAAACCATTGCCTGTCGCATTGCCACTGTTTCCTATAATCACACTTTCACTACTAGAATTTGTGTTGGATGGATTCACCCAACCTGAAAACATCATCTTAGTCGACGAGCTTCCAGTCGTGCCAAAATCCACAGATCCACTTCCGTTAAAATTAACAGCATAAGGACTAGACGCAGTCCCAGATCCAGACCAACTAGCATTGGTGCTATTATTGATCGAACCGTGATTACTGTTACCACTTAGATCTTTCCAACTTAGATAATTACCCGTCACTGACTGCGTCGAATCTGCAAACTGAGCATCCCATGCTCCTATGAGATTACTCGTCACATAGTTTGGACGAACCGCTATCGCTAAATATTTTATTGAGCTTTGACTTCCGCTCGTTCCAGTGACTTTTAACTCGAAACTTCCCCACACCGTCACATCGGGCATCCACGAAAATGCTCCAGTCGTCGTATCAAATGATGCAGTCCCTGCTAGTGATGAGCATGATGTTCCTGCAGTCACAGCACTATCGACAACGCGGTCATACACACAAGAATACGTCATGCCTGTATCGTTGCCTGGACTGCCACTTGTTATGTTATTCCAATCAAGGCTTAGTGTGCTGCCTTGTGCCAATGCATTCACTGGAAACACCCGGTCACTGAATGATGTGATTGAAAATGTTGATGACGCCGATATTGATGGTGTCGAAGATGGACTCTCAGTCGTCGACGTCGTTCCTCCACCGGCAGTTTGAATCCTGTTAGATTTTGAAAAAGCGTCGTTCGCACCCTCTTGCTGACACGAAAATAGCAAGCTCAGCGATATGCATATACGCAATCGCTCATCGAACCATGATTTTAAATCACGAATCAACAAGGCAAAACCCTCTCTTTATAGAAAAGGTATCGGAATTTATGGGTATTTATTTACTTGTTGGCTGGGTAAAAATTAGAAAGGAGAGTTTCGATTTAAAACCATTTTGATTTTTTTGCAAATATTGGCAGTTAGTCCAATGGAAATGGGCTTGCGACCGCACAGATAATGACTATCCGCCTGTCTAAGCCCACATCAATTCAAGAACCAACTTGCAGTTTACCTATTTACAATCAAACTCCACAGATTCACCTTCGCCGTAAAACCAACCTTTAGCGGAGCCTTCTGGGAAATTCATAGATCCTCGCCATTTTTGGCCTGATTTATTTAGAGTCATTACCCCGGAGTCTCCATCGTCGATCGACTCAATGTAAAGTTCGCCTTTTTGAGCATTGAAATTTGCAGTTCTTGCGGGATCAAACGCTGACATGGAAAGATAATTTAAAGTCTGACTCGGATCACTTACTCGTTGGTCACTTATGTTTAACAGTCCAGAGCCTTTTTCTCCTGAAGAATCCGTTTTTCCTTGAATGAGCAATCGGATAAATTGACGGTTATCGACTCCGTCGTGCGACTTTTGATTTCTCTTTTTAGCTAAACTCCAAGATTTTGCACTTTGCTCACACTTTAAATCAATGTCAATTTGTTGAGATTCACCTAATGAAACGTCGTTTGAATCCGCTGGCAAACTAGGTTCAGCACCTATTGATTCACATGCCAAATTGTAACCACGGCCATCTCCTTCTAATCCTTCAGGACCTGAATTCGTAAAGGTAATACGACCGGTAATTTTACCATTCTTAGATGAGAGGTTGATCGTCCCAGCATCACCATCCACGTTGTCAAGAAATCTTATTTTTGATTTGGACTTTTTAACAGAGCCACCGACAAAGGACTCCAATGCACCTGATTTGGCAGGAATTTCAGAGCTCGAATCGGGGAAGGAGCTATAGGTTAAACTTGTTATAACGGAATCCGAATATCCGATTTTATATACCAAAAAAGGTTTTGATTGCTTAGCGGTCATTCGACACATTAAAGACTGCTCTTTTGAATTTTGGCTTCGATTTGCGTTAGTGCTTAAAGCTTGGGAACTGTTTGTTGTTTTGCACCCTGTTACAGCAAAAATTAACACTGACGTCATAAGAAATTTTTTTGGAAATTGCATCGCGACACCCTCATATTGAAAATTGAATTGGATACTATATTGAAACTTTATGTGACTTTTTGTTGCTGCACTATCGTATCTCAGACCTAGCACCATGTCCAGATTGCTGCATTGGTTAGGTAGAAGACTTTACATACAATTAACAATTCACTATTGATAAAGAGGCATGCCGTTCAAGAAAGTTAGCACTTTTCTACAACTTAAAAAGATCAGCTGCAAAAACCACTACCTCTTCGTTCTTGGGAGATTCGACGGCAATGTTTCGAACTTGTTGAATCACTTCAAGCAATTTGTCTCTAACTTTAATTGCATCTGACTTTGATAAGGTTTGGACCGATGTATAAAATAGATCGGCATCTCGCTTCAGCAACTGGTACTGCATTCCTTTATTTCTCCATGACTGGTGATATGGAAAGAGTGCTGGGGAATGATGATCCATATGAATATTGCCATTGCTGATTCTCCAATATCCGTTTTCATAGATGCAACATTGCCAATTCTTCAACTGTTCGAGAATTTCAAGCGTCAATTGCAAAGGTAACTGTGCCTTTTGGGCTATCTCTTCGAGCGTGCAATTGCCATCCAGCCCCGCTGCCATGTGTACAGCAGACCAAATCCAACTTGAGTAATACAATTCCTTTCCGGCACCATCTAAGGTCACTGCTGATTTAAGTCGACCGCCGATGCTACTCATTTTTTTTTGAACTGATTCAATTTTGACTTTTAGGTGCTGACGATATAACTTTCGCCCGGCACGTTCATATTCAATCAAAAGTAAAAAATAATCTGTTTCGTCTTGAGTTAGCTCCATAAACTTGGCCACTTCAAAACCTTGATCCATACTTAGTTGCGCGCGACCACTAAGCACTCTTGAAAAGTATGTTCGCTGGCAGCCGCTGGCATCCGCAAGCTGGCCAAGGAGGCCATGAGAACGAGTCTGAGAGTCCACAAATTTTCGAATGACGGCCCGATAACTTGTCTCAGAGTAAATCAGCATTTTTGACTTATTCCAATAATATTAAATTGTTAATATCTACTTTCTGGAATAGATATAAAAAAAGTTATCATAATATGAACTTTTTGTATAATTAATTAATGGATAATTTTTAGGCAATATGTGACAAGGGCGCTGTCAAAAGAATGAATTCCGGATCAATTTTTAGGACATAAACGATCATTTTTAGAATCCATTAACAATTAAACTCTAAAACTTCAAAGGAAAGCTCCATGAAACTATTTAGCCAATCAAATCAATTCATCTCCCAAAACGTCAGCATGTGTTTAAAAAATATTTCCCTTGTTCTCTTGATTGCGATTTTTTCCTGTTCGCAAAGAAAATCTGCCGCCTTAGCAGGCGAAGGAAACGTCACAAGTGGCGGCACCCAGCCGTCAAAATTGGAGTTTGAATGGACAGCTGTAAAGACGATTTTAGACGACCCTACAATCAGAGCTGATATCAGTAAACATGCTGATCACTTCAAGACTGAAATATTAGGCATCAAAAAAGTAAACGGCCAGTCTGCTGTTTGGTCCATTCAGACAGACATCTGCGAAATTGAAGTGCAGTTTGTTGCGAAATGTGGACCTAACTCTCCGTTCTGTGACTTTTCAACAAAGCTTTTGAAACCTTGTGTTCCGACCTCTGTACAGATTCAATAGACATCCTGAGCGAACGTCATCCTGAGCGAACGTCATCCTGAGCGAACGTCATCCTGAGCGAACGTCATCCTGAGCGAACGTCATCCTGAGCGAACGTCATCCTGAGCGAACGTCA
>JAPLFV010000098.1 GCA_026390495.1 Pseudomonadota bacterium
CTAACATATTAATACATTTCAGTTAACGAACACCTTCACAGTATTAAAATGCAGGTCAGTATTCCTCATCAAGGTAACACAATTTATGACGTTATCGTCATCGGGTCTGGAGCGACCGGTCTAGGCTGCGCATTAAGCCTTAAAAGGTTTGGAATCAACAACTTTATAGTTATTGCAGATCAAGAAAACAACTTGGACCTCAGCTCACATGCAAAGTTCATTTCAGCTCTACCAATTGAAAATAGCACGAGGCTCACTCAGAGAAATGGTCACGATGCTTGGAAATCCTATTTAGAAATTTCAAAAAGAGGACTCGATGAAATACTCAAATTTTCAAACAAAAATGGGATAGCGGCAATAAAAGGGCCAATTCATCGGTTATCAACCTCCAGGCATGAATGTGATGAAATTTATAAATCCAACCAAATTTGGCAATCTCTAGGAATACCCTCAAAATTAGAAAATAAATTTTTATATAACTCCTCAAATCGAACCGTTCAAGTTCACGACGATTGCCTATTGCGATCAAATGTCCATCACATTATGGAAACTGCCAAATTAGAAATTTTTGAGCATTTGCATTGTCATGAAGTTGTCCAAATTGAGACATCAAAAGAGTTTGCGACTGTCCGAACTAAAGATAACAAATCCTTTAAAAGCGAAATAATTGTTTTAGCCAATGGACTTGGAATTTCCAAGTTAATGCCTGAAATGGGGGACAAGTTAATCCCATATCAAGATCAATGGAATAAATTTAAGTTTAACACTTCGCCATTCGAGATAGGAGATTGGTTTCTCATTTTCGCTCAATACTCACTCTTCACTTTATTTAACGATTCAAATGAATCCCTTTGGATTTGCGGCGGCAGATTTAAAAGAAAGTTTGAAGGAATTGGATCGAGCACTCCGTCGCTGTGCTCCAGGTCATTGCAAGCTTGTCATTCATTTGCCCAAAAATTTTTGAAGTTAGAAAAATTGGAACACTTATGTTCAATCGCGCTCAACGACATAAATACCTGCGATGAGCTTCCAATCATTGGACCGATGTACGGCCAAGAGAGAATACTTTTAGCGACTGGCTATGCTGGCGCCGGAATCGCTGTCGGGTTTGGCGCTGGAAGCTGTCTTGCTGATCTGATTGCAAGCGGTAAATGTCTTCAACTTGATCAATCATTGCAGCCCTCTCGGTTTCAACTACCAGATTGAGCTCAATTTGGTGATCCAGTTGTGCAAATTTTATTTTAGTATTTTAAAATAAGTTTTATTGCGCAAAGACTTTGATGAATACTACAACTTTTTTTCTATAAAAACATTTTCGGAAATCATTTGACGATTGAGGAGACTATTTTCCACAATTTGATTGCAAATATTTTCATCTACATCCTTTATCCAAAGTCCTTCAGGGTAAACCACCGCCAAAGGCCCTTGACGGCAAATTCTTAAACAATTCACTTTAGTTCTCATAACTGTGCATGGATTGGCCGCGTTATATTCAGAAGTAATCTTTTTTAAATGATTCCAAATCTTGTCGCCTTGATTTGAATCAACACATTTAGGCCCCGCACAAAGGAAGACATGTCGAATTGAATTCTCTATTCCAATTTTTTCAGATCTTTTTTGCAATTCTTCATTATCTTTCTCGTTCATCAATATTCCATCTCCTAATTATTCTTTTTTAACTGACATAATTTGGTCGAAACTATTTTTTTCAATTTTTTCAGCGCGAAACTCGGCTTCAACTGAAAATTTGCGCGAATTTTTGAATGACTCAATTCACTATCCAATACGAGCATTACGAGATCCACGCTTCCATCTGCTACAACCAACCACTCGCATATAATGTCGTAGTCATCCCGATTCAGAAGTAAAGATTTGCCACATACTTCAGAAAAATACAAATTTAGTAGCTCTATCTTTGAAACTCTATCCAGATCCAAAATGCTCATAAATTTATCTATTGGCCAAAAGTTGTTTTTCTAAAAGTTGAACTCTATCATGCAAACTGTCGACCAA
>JAPLFV010000144.1 GCA_026390495.1 Pseudomonadota bacterium
ACTTCATTGACTGCGATCTGATCTGTTTTTTTTAACTTTAGAGACTCTCCGTTCAATAGTGTTTGTCGCCTTCCGTTAATGGACAAAACGACTCTATTTAAGCGTGGTTCCGTAATCTTAATTTTAATAAATCCCAGTAGCATTTGTCCTGATTTAACTTGTACGTCAAATTCGTCCCCTTTTCCGTCCTGAGAAAATTTTTTCTGCAGATCTTTCGCCGTATCAATCACAAAGCGTGCATCAGAACCTTTGGTTTCAGTTTGATTTTTTGGAGCAAAACCAACCACATCTATCCTCAAGGGCTCGGAAATTTGGGCAGACTTTGAATCACGGTCACAGGTAGGCTCCAAAATTACAAGGAGGTCTCCTCTAACGACTTCTAAAGATTCTTTTGCCCGAACGACGTGTTTTTCCCCATTTATACTAACCGTTAAAAAATCCAAATTTTCGCACTTTTGAGATTCGACCGATGCATCAACTGTCTGCATTGAAAAGAGAGACGACAAAAAAACTAGGCAGGGCAAATACAACAATTTCATAAACAGAAAAGGTGTCGCACGAAACAAGGGTACATTCTGTTCATGATGAGCTTTTGCTACTTTATCATCGGATTTCAAGGTTAGAGCATCATTGGTCGAAAAACAGCGATGACATAAAAGCATTTTATCAAAACTCAAGGATTGACTCGTTTTCATAAGGGCTCCTATTGACTTAGAATGACATGATCCTGGCCCGCAACCTAAATATGCTAAAGTCAACCATAGCGTGATAAGCTTTCCATTCAACTTCAGGCAAAATATATGGTACCATGACCAAGACACAAGTACAGGAGATAGCTTTGTGAATCAGATATTTGATAGCGATATCGATTTATTCAGGACCTACTTATCGAAACTAGGCCGGCAACCCGCAACGGTTGAGTCCTATGGTCGAGATTCAAAGATTTTTTTGGATTTTCTAAATGAATCAGGCACTTCATTTGGTGATGTATCTGCTCAAACTCTTACGCGTTTTCAAGAGTACCTGATAGCAAAAGGCCACTGCGCCAATAGCGTACGAAGAAGTATTATTGGCATTAGACAACTATATCGTTTCCTTCAGGATTCCAGAAATTGGAGTTTTAACCCACTAGATGAAGCCGTCATTCCAGAAAGGGAGTTTATCTCACCTTTGGATTATGATCCTGAATTGATTTCAAAGCTGATTTCAAATATTCAAAATCAGTCTCAATCTTTAAAAAACCTAAGAGATTTATGCCTAGTGACATTGCTTGGGATAGAAGGCTTAAAAATAACGGAATTAATTGAACTCACTTGGACAGGATTCTTGTATGCGTCCGATGGTGGAAGATTAAGAATAGAAGGTCCTAGAAGCCGAATCATTGGCCTAGAATCCCAAACAACTCAATTTCTACAGGCTTACAGAACCGCTTATAGAGCTAATGTTCTTCAAAGTCGAGAATTCGCTAAAAAGGACAGAATCATGCTTGGTTTTAAGGGAATTGATTCAAAGTATTTTGAGCCCTTCGTAAGCCGACACGGTGTTAAATTCACTATGTATGAGCTCGGCAAACAGATTCAAAATTTGAAGTTAAATAGTGAACTGTTGAGACACAACGCCATCGCTAGAAAGGTTGCCTTAGGGTTAAACACTGATGACCTACTTCAACACTTTGGCCTCAGAACCCTTGGTAATATTGGGTTTCATTTACACGCTGAACATCAACTGATGGACTCTGGTCCAAACTCACAACAGAATTGATATAAATGAACTAAGAACGGAAAGGGTGGGATTTGAACCCACGTTGGAGTTGCCCCCAAACCAGATTTCGAATCTGGCGCATTCAGCCACTCTGCCACCTTTCCTAATCGTTCAATGCAAACCAATGTTATAGATTCATAAAACTATTTAGGCAAGGAACTGTTATGCAACTTTTGCCGGAAGGAAATGACCTCCTGTTGGGGTAAAACAATGGCCCTATAGAGCAAAATCATAAAAACAGGTCGACCACGATGTATTGACCAAAATATAGGCGCTAGCGCTTTGGAGGAACCAGATCTGGGTCAAGATTTATTTGCTTCTACGAGATTTGAAAAAAGATTTCATAAGTGATGTCGATTCATGAGCCATAATCTTACCCAAAACCTCAAACCTATGATTCAACCGAGAATCATTATGGATCGAATACAAACTGCCACAAGCACCCGCCTTAGAATCCAACGCTCCAAAGACGACGCGATTGATCCTGGCCTGATAAATTGCGCCAGCACACATCAAGCAAGGCTCCAAAGTCACATACAATGTCGATGATGGAATGCGCCAGGAGGCTAATTTCTTCGATGCTTTTAGAATAGCTACAATTTCAGCATGCATGATGGGATTTTGCTTAGATTCCCGCAAATTCCAACCACGCGCTAGAATCTTGTCATTTACAACTAAAACAGCTCCAACTGGAACCTCGCCAATAAGCGCTGCTCGTTTGGCGAGTTCAATGGCCTTAGACATGTAGAATAAGTCTTTCTCCAATTGAGTTTTCAAAATCTTGTCTCCTCGCCTCTTTGAAAAACTCTAATTACTATATAAATCTTGCCAAAACATAAACCATCAAAAATAACGATTCGAGTCTCAAACCGCATTCTTTCGAACCGAAATAAAGGGTATAAAAAGTCCTGAAAACAAAACAACAATCATACCAATGATTGCTCGTCCGCCTATCGATTCCCGAAACAAAACAACGCCCAAAACCATACTTAATGTTGGAGTCAAAAAGCTTATGGCCGACACCAAAGCGGCAGGTGCTTTCTGATAGGCCATAGTCATTAAAATCTGCGCAACACTAGCAACCAATCCAGCTAATATCAAAATCATCCAAAACAACCCACTTGTTGGAAACCTGGGTCTGGAAAACGCAAACCAAACAACATGAACTATCGATGCCACAAAGGTAAAATAAAAAACCATAGAAAATGGATGATTTGACCGACCAGCCCTCGATATCATCATATAGGCACAAGCCCCAAAGAATCCGGAAGACAAAGCAACAGTACGAGCTGTTAGCTCTGCATCATTAAAATTTGGTTGATACAATAAATACAATCCAAACAGTCCAAACAGAACTGCGCACCAACTCAGCATTGTTGATTTTTGACCGAGTAACAGGGGACTCAATAGGGCAATCCAAATTGAATTGCTGGAATTCAAAAAGGATGCCTCTCCAACTCCCAAATGTTTAATACCAAAAAAAAACGTTAAGACCGATAATGTACCAAAAATTCCACGTAGCCATAAAGAAGGCCTAAAGTCACCAAAGAGGCCATGCAAACCAAAATTTTTTCCCGAAGAATCTCTGATAAAAAATGCGCTAACAATTACAAAAATCAAATTTATAAAGACTCTAACAAAGGAAGATACTTCCGATGCAACCTCTGGAAACTGAGTCCCATTATAATAAATGCAATTTATCGATAGACACATTAACAACAGGTCGATCCTGAGCACCGGTTTTCATTGCCCCAATTTCTTTTACAACTGCCAAACTAGCCTCGTTGGCAGTTTGCCCAAATGCCGTATACTGCCTATCCAAAAATGGCACCTTTTCCAGACAAAGAAAGAATTGACTACCAGCTGAATTTGGATCTTGCGTTCTCGCCATCGACAAGACGCCAGGCAAATGTGGTTCGTCATTAAATTCTTGAGGAATTGTATAACCGGGGCCCCCGGTACCATTGCCAACCGGACATCCCCCTTGTATGACAAACCCCTTTACAATTCGGTGAAATGAAAGGCCATTGTAATAGCCAATTTTTGCTAACCCCAATAGATTTTTAACATGCCCAGGGGCTTTGTGAGGCCACATATCAAGTAGAATGTCGCCCAATGA
>JAPLFV010000367.1 GCA_026390495.1 Pseudomonadota bacterium
CAAATCACTATATTCCTTATCGGAAGCGGTATCAGCAAGCACGAATAATCTAAGTTCGTTAATCACCTTCATTCCAAATCTCAATTCATTTTGATCGACAATCTCAGAATAGTCTTCCTTACGGTCACTAAAAAAAGCCAAAGAAAAATCTGCCAAAGGATTTGGATCCAGCTTAATATTTTGAGTAAAGATAAATCTAGTCGCCGATAGACTACCAGCAGAGGCTCTGTATCCCATGGAAGATTCATTCCATTGATCAATCCAGGCTGCTGGATATCGATAACTAAATTCATCATTGTAAGATTCTGTATTCAGTGCCGAGTCGTCATCAATGCGCGAGGCATCCCTATGATTGAATCGAGCAAAACTCTCACCACTTAACAATAGCATCATCGTGGTTAAAAATAGCCAGGCATGAATGGTACTGCTTGAATATCGACATTTCATTGAGATCGACCTAACTCGCGATATAATGAATGGTACAAAAAGTCTGCATGAGATACCATATCAACAATTGAGCTCTTAAGCCACACATAACAACCTGGAATCACAAGACATTTATTACGAATAGATTTGCACTCAAGACTCAACCCCATTTGGTCCGACACCTTTTCGTGGCCAAGGAGAGTGTTCTTTACCAAATTCTTAGAGACAACGAGATAGGCTAAATCATGAAGAAAATTCTAATACCACATATCGGCGTATTGACTCTTACAATGCTGGTAACTTTGATATCATTACTGGGATGCAGTCAGATAGATCAGCCACCAACTCGCGCCGAACAAAATGACAAAACCGAAGATCAATCTTCAGATCAGACCAAAAAAAGAAAAGATACGGATTCCAATGTCGATACCGAGGATGACGACACCTCACCAAATCCTAATACTGATGACGACTGGATTCCGATCGACATTGACCCCAATGATAACGATCCACCGACACCAACGAACTCTCCAAAGCCACCTATAGTTGTTGGAGAGTGTTACAAGGCAAGTTTATTTGTTTGCAAAATAGAGGAACTGATTACAAGAAAAACGAACTCATACCGAGCCTCTCAAGGCCGCAATGAATTAACTCACGACCAAAAAATCTCATTTGTGTCTCGAGATTGGTCTCAAAAACAAGGTCAACGAGGATCTATTGGGCATGACGGTTTTCCCGGAAATCGAAACTCTGTTTATAAAAGTGAATTTGGACAAAGCATCACAGTTTCAGGAGAAAATGTTGCAATGCACGGTGGACTTGGATCAGGGCCTGAGTCAGATCAGTTAGCAGAAAGAGTTGCGTCGGCATTTGCAACGATGTGGTGGAATTCTGCAGGTCATAGAGCCAATATGCTCAACTCAGGATTTAAAACAATCGGAGTCGGCGTCTACAAAACCTCTAACGGTGCCTGGTATGCCACACAAATTTTTGATTGATCCTTTTTCACTTTAACTGAATAAATTCTGCTTCAATGTTCTGAAGGAACATTTCATTAAGGTGCATATAGTCGACCAAATCCACATGGTAAGGTAAAGAGCTATTTATAAAATCCTCTCGCAATTGGTCCATAACCTCTAAAGGAATCTCTCCACGAACCCCTTTTATACAAATATCCAAATCACTGTCTGGTCTAGCATTTTTGCGCGCTCTACTGCCAAACAAATACACGGAGGCGTCGACTTTCTGCAGTATCGACTTCACAATTGACAATTCTTCTGGCGCTATTTGCATCTATTTTAACTGCCTTAAACGCTCTACAACATCTTTAACGTTATGACTAAATTCCGAGAGCTCACGGTAAATCTTTATGGCAATCTCTTCTTTATACGTGTGACTGGAAAGATTGCGAAGCTCAATATATTTAAACCACGTTGTAGGATCAGAGATCACTTTAATTTTGACTGCTGAGCGGAAACTATCTCTACTATTTGAAACTTCAATTCCGTATATTTCAAGGACTCTTTTTAAAGTCTTCCACACCAATTCTAAAGTGAACTCAAAGCATTGAATAGACGAATTTCGCGTAAATTCATTTTCGGGTTGGGCCAGAGATCTGTCGAGTGCGGCGAGAGCATTCAGGAGTGATTGGGCTTCAATTTTTTCCAAGATTTTCCAAGACATATACCTCTCCTTAAAAACGTTTTCTGAGACTACCGTGATAAAATACAATTGGAGCTTTTACTATCTAGCTGGGACTTATCCTTTGTCTCATCGAACAAATTTTATCAAGTTTCTTTACGAGCGCCTAACTCTTTCGTTTAATATTTTCAATCTGCCGCTGCTTAGCCGCTTGCGACCGAAGGCTCTTTTCATCATAAAGCTTCTTCTCAGCCTGCCTCTGCAAAGTCAGTTGGTCTGTTGAGCACAATACATAGAGCGAATCCACGAGTACCAAAAATGGTTTTATTGATTCCCTGTCGTCAACCAGATGGAAAAGGACCTTAAGACCTTCGTCAGAAAACCTCACTGGAAACGGCAAAACATGACCTAGTTGCGCTACAAGAGCTAACGCATCTTCAATATAGATCTGCTTATCCATAACAAATGATGTTCGTTCATCACTTTCATTTGAACCGTGGCCATTCGTCCATAGTCCTATTCGGATCAATTCATCTCTCATTTGATTCAAAAGCTTCAAAGCATATGCTGCATTTTTTGCCGCAACTTTTGCAGATCTAGGATCTGGGAGTTTATAAATCGACATAATCGCCTCTAATCGTCATTTTGAGTCAGCCCAATTCAAATGTCCAAGAGTAGTTTTTAAAATAATGGCCTACAACTCTGCTTTAGCCAATTGGATAGAGAGTACTACAAATTAATATTCTAAATCAGGTCTAAATCGATCTCCAATGCCTTCACCCATTTGTGCACTGTACTTCTTTCAACCTGCAACAATCTGGCGGCCTCCGCCATATTTCCTCTTGTTTGCTTCAAAACTTTTAACAAATAGCTTTTTTCCGACTTATGCTTGAAAGCTTCCCACGACAAAATGGCTTCATCCGGTTCAAGGCCTGTCACTGGGATTTGATCGTAATTTAACATTGACATCAAATTCCTATCTAGAACCTCTTGACCATAAATAACTAAACGTTCGACTAAATTGCGCAATTCTCTTACATTTCCTGGCCAATCATAGACACAAAAAAGACGAAACTGGCCTTCGCTTATGCTCAACGGCAGCAGGCCATGCTCCTGAGCAACTTGCTCATTAAAATATTTAACAAGTTGGGGAATGTCATCTCGCCGATCTCTTAGTGGTGGATTCGCAATCTCGACGACTGCCAATCGATAGTAGAGGTCTTCTCTGAACTTTCCTGTTTTCACATCTTGCTTTAGGTCGCGATTGGTAGCGGCGACGATTCGAACATCGACTTTCAAAGTGAAGTCGCTACCCACAGGATTGATCTCGCCGTTCTGAATCACTCGCAATAGTTTCGCTTGCGCAGCAAGGGGTAACTCACCAACTTCATCTAAAAAGACCGTACCACCATTCGCAGACTCAAAAAGGCCCTTTCGCGCGCTAACGGCGCCGGTAAACGCACCCTTAACATGCCCAAACAACTGTGACTCAATCAATTCAAGAGGTATCGCTGCACAGTTGATCTTTAAAAATGGATTCTCATTCCGAGCACTCTGTCGATGAATCGCTTTTGCCACCAAATCTTTACCCGTCCCAGACTCCCCCAAAATCAAAACCCTTGCCTTTGTTTTTGCAATTCTTTTAACCTGATCAAAAAGCTCTCGCACCACCGGAGAATTTCCAATCAAGATCTCTGGTTCAAAATCCAACCTAGATCTCAATAAATTAACTCTAGCAATGGCCCGCCGAACGGCGTTCAACAATCTGGGACGTGTGAGTGGTTTCTCCAAAAAATCAAATGCTCCTGCTTGAACACCTTCAAGTGCTTCGGCTAAAGTTGCTTCCCCACTCATCAAAATAATCGTGGAGTTGGGCAACTGCACCAAAAAATCTTTCAGAATAGAGAGTCCACTCC
Organism: Pseudomonadota bacterium; assembly: GCA_026390495.1. GTDB lineage: Bacteria > Bdellovibrionota_B > Oligoflexia > Oligoflexales > RGVZ01 > CAMDKS01. Next base: position 3,984 of record JAPLFV010000367.1, read on the forward strand.
TCTCCGGCATTCTCACATCTAGCAAGACCACATCTGGAATCGATTTTGCAATACAGTCGTTGGCTTCTCGTCCATTTGCGGCAAGTGTCACTTGGAATCCCGAATCCGACAATATGTACGCGATGGATTGGCGAATTCCCGATTCATCATCCACCACAAGAACATTGCCAACAATTGGTGTCTTTTCCTCAAAACTCTGATCTAGGGAATCATTCATGCGATAGCTCCAACTAGAGGCAAATAGATTCTAAAAACAGTTCCACCGGAGTCCGACGACGCTAGCTCGATAGATCCTTTATGCTCAAGCAAAATTTGTCTGCAAATAGCAAGACCAAAGCCGGAAGACTTATGAGTTGCCTCAGGCGCCGACCAACTCACACCTGGCTCAAAGACTCGATCCTTAAGGAAATCTGGAATTCCAGGGCCAAAATCTTTCACAAAAATGTGAACACCGCTATTTAACATCCCAATGCTGATACTCACCTTTGCGCGCTTGGGTGCAGAAGCATTCTCAGAATTCTTGATCAGGTTATTTAAAACCTGGTAAATCATATCTTGGTCGATTGACACACACAACTCAGGATTTAAATCCAAGTGAACATCTAGATCCGAGGTGTCAATCAAATCCCTTTTCGTCTTGAAGGAATCTAACAAATATTGCAAACGAGTCGATTTCAAAATGGGTTCAGGAGTTCTTGCAAATCTGGAAAACTCGCTAACAAGGCGCGTTAAGTTCTTTGTTTCGGAATTTATCAAGGAAGCAGCGGCATTAATCCTAGTCAGTTGATTATCTCGTTTAGATTCTGAAATCATAAGAATCTCTTCGGCCATAAGTTGAACTGGAGTCAAAGGGTTCATAATCTCATGGGCAAGATAGCGGGCAAAATTCTGCCATGATGCAATCTTTTGAGAATAGGCAAGTGCCGCATCGGTTAGCGAAATACGAGACAACATACCATCAATAGATCTTGCAATCACAGAGACGTCATCTGTGCCTACTAACAAGGCTTCATTGAGTTTTCCATCTTTTGTGCTGATTTCCTGCAAAGAAGCCAGAAGTAAATTATATTTGCGAACAATCGATCTAATCAATATCCAGGTTAACAGCAAAGTAATAAAAAATATGATGCCCACAATGAGAGAAGACAAATACAACGTTGAGGATTGGATATCTGGAACGACATAGGATAGGTGCCGTCTGGTATCTTGCGCATTCTGAACCGACTCGATTTTTTCTTGCAGCAATTTTATCTGCGAAGAGAGGTCAATGCTTCCTAGTTTTTGATCGGAGCTTCGGTTGCCAATGATAACAATACCAAATTCATTGTCCTGAAACTTTAAGTTTTCAAGTTTAACGGCACCTAAATCGTTCAAAAATGGCGTAAATTTTGCCTGACTATCTCGCAAGGTACATTGTGGCCACTGCCTTAGATAAATGCATTCTCGAATGTCGCCAAAGGCCAACTCTTTTGTATTTTGCAAGGATTTCGTCCAGTCGTCCAAACTTAACTCAAGAGTCTTTTCAACCTCTCGATCTACGACAAGCAACATGACCTGTTTAATCGCCAAATGGGTCACATAAAGACTCGAGATCGCCATACAGCTTAGAGAAAACGTCACGAGCAATGCAAACTTTAAACCCATGGAATATAAACTCAAGAAACTCTTTTTCATTTTTGCACCATGCAGTCAGATTGAAATTCAAAGCCAGACTTAAGATTGATCATCGACGCTACTGTACCGCCAAAAGCCAAAAAAAGCCTGATTGTTCGCCTCCGATACCATGCTGAACCAGCCATTCTTTGGTTCTTCCTATTTGTGCCTCACTAGGCCTATCCAAGGAGGTAGTCACATTAATTTGATCTCCAACAGTTAGATCTGAAGCATACCCTACAAAGCAAACATCTAAAGTTTGCCGAGCTAAGGATTTTTTATCTACCTTATAAGTCCGGACTATACCCGTATTGGGTCGAACAGAAATCTCAACATCTAGATTTTCTTTCCAAGGATCAGAAATCAATCGGCACATCTGGCGCAAGATCAAAATACTAGATTTAGATTGAGTCGAAGATTTGGTCTTTTCCACCTGGTGAACCATTACCGAAGTTAGGCCCTTGTTTACTCTATTTTGCAAGTAGGAAAATATTTGCTCTTCACTCTTAAATGCAATTTTAATTTGAGGGACTCGTTCACCTGTCATCTCATACTTAGCCTCACAGGCCATTAAAGGAGAATCGACGAAAGATTTAGTAAAAATCACGAGAAAAATCCTGAGGCATGCCCTCGAGAAATTGTGAATCATTCTCATCGTTGACCTCGATCTTCTGCCGAAGTCAATTGACTATTCGCATCTTGAATTTGTCCAAGAACAAACCCGACCTTGAGATTTAAATTCGGTGACACATGCTGGACAAATGCTCCAACGTTAGGAAAGCTGTCGTATGATCTGACACCATCGCTTTCGGTTCTAGTGTAATTTTTGCTCGCTTCAAGACCAAATGTCGTGACATCGGAATAGCTGTGCAACAAATGTAGAGAAAATGAACCAAAACTGGAATATTTGGGTGCGCAGTCATCAAGCTGAGAACAGATTTTTTGTGAACTATAGCCCGCATTTAATCCAATTTGAGCGGCGGTACGCAATGAAAGCAGATGGGAGTATTCGACACGACTTTTGAAGTAACTATATTCTGGTCGGACAGTATCTTTCCAAAACAAGGCCTTCAACAAATACCCGTCTTCAATCAAAGCTAAATTTGACTTATTGGAGTAGATCCCTTCTAAGCCATAATAGGCTTTCTTTT
>JAPLFV010000106.1 GCA_026390495.1 Pseudomonadota bacterium
AGTCTTTCTGGAGATCACCTGGTTTATTTAGAGCCCAGGTTTCTGCGACCTGATATTATGTTTGCTTTAGCAGCTCAAGCAAAAGTATCACTTGAACTAGACCAAGTGTGCTTGGCACTAGGAATTATAAATGCCGTTGAGCTTCCTGGTAAATTGATGGTCAATATTTTGCCTAGAAATCTACTCCACATAGAGCGATTAACTCACCTTTTAAAACCTCGTTCGGAAATTGTTTTTGAACTTTCCGAATCTGAAGGAGTTGGAAATCCTAAACTGATGAGTCGAATTCGTGAGTATGTTTCAAAATTAGGATGTTCGATTGCTGCAGACGACTTCGGAAAAGGATACGCCAGTATTGAAAGGGTTATAAAATTGCGACCTGAGATCATTAAGTTGGATCGAAGTTTGGTAGATGGGATACATCTGGATGAAGCCAAACGATCTTTTGTAGAAGGTATCATAAAAGCAGCAAAGGTAGCAAATTCCGTTGTTCTAGCAGAAGGTGTCGAGAAATGGGAGGAGCTGAAAACGGTGCAGGAAATGGGAGTGGAATTGATTCAAGGTTTTCTTCTTCATAAACCTCAGCCACTTGCTACGATACTTAACCAGATTGGTGAGAAAGAAGAATCTAAAATTATAGATGCTGATAAACTCGACAGCGTCGCTTAACATTTTCATAATTTGAATCTGCTGAAAGGCGTGGCTTTTTGTCGTCTTTGGCCTGTGAAAAACATACCGACGGCCGAGTGTCGACTTGTGCTCAATTATTTTGTAAAATTTTAGAGTATCATTGAAATTGGGGTTTTATTAAAAACCAGAAATGTGAGGCATATATGAATTTTGGTATTCTTTTCGGGGGCACCAGTAGCGAGAGGTTTGTATCTTGCGCTTCGGCACAATTCGTCGCTGAACAATTGGCTGATTGTGCCCTCTATTTCTGGTCTGATAAAGGTGAATTTTTTGAGATTCACAGGCAGGCTTTATTCAACCACAAGGATCCGTTTAAATCACCTTTTATAGTTGATCAAAATTCAGCAATAAAAAACTGGCCAAATGTAGATGCTTTTTTATCTGAGCAAAAAAGTTTGAAAAATACCTTGTATCTCTCTTTGCATGGAGGAGATGGTGAAAACGGATATTTTCAAAAACGCTGTGAGACTATGGGGGTCGGATACACTGGCTCAATAAGCAGTGCTTGTGCTTTAGCTATGGACAAGGTTGCTTCCAAAGACGTCGTAAAAAAAATTGGGGTCAAAGTTGCAGAAGGTGTCTCCTTTTCAGTTGGCGATAATCAATATCGGAAAAATTTAGAATCTTTGTTGAAGTCCTCAGGCTCCATAATTGTTAAGCCGCGATCTGATGGCAGCAGCGTTGGATTGTCATTTATTCACTCATTAGATGATTTGAATTCCTGGTGCCATACTCAAGAAAAGGCTTCACTTAACCAAGGGTGGTTGGCAGAGGAAATGATCAAAGGCCGTGAGTTGACTGTTGGCGTTGTCATGCATCATAAATGTTTGACCGTGCTCCCCCCATCAGAAGTTGTCCTAGAAGCGAACGCAAATTTTGACTATGAAGGAAAATATCTAGGCAAGGGGAACAAAGAAGTGACCCCTGCCGATTTAACCATTGCACAAAGAGTCAAAGCTCAAGAGGTGTCTTTGTTGGCACATACGGCACTTGGGTGCTTTGGATATACTCGTACTGATATGATTATGAGTTCTCGTGGTCTGTTATATCTAGAGACCAATACCCTTCCCGGACTAACACGTATGAGTTTTATTCCACAACAATTGGCCGCAGCAGGTATTTCTGCAAAGGAATTTTTTCTTGGACAGTTGGAATTGGCTTATTCGAGAAATCATTGAGGAGAACACCGCTCGATTCGAGCGGTGTTGAATTAGTGCGTCAGTCCTTCGTGTAAACAATAGCATCAGTTGAGAATGACCCTGGGAAATCTTGATTCTTTTCAGCACAATCAATTTTAACTGTCGAACTAGTTAAGTTTTCATAGATACATTTAACTTGTTCTCCTACAGCGATTGGCTCATCAGACTGATCCACTCGAACAAAAGTCACAGTCATCAAAAGTCGTTTCAACCCTGCATTGACGGAAGTCTGAGCAGCAAAATCCAAATCGACAAATAAATCTCCGTTGAGTTTGATACTTTGTGATCCTTGACCCAGCGTATTTGCAGAAAATTTTGATTCGACACTCATACCACTTTGATCTTGAGAATTCGTCCAAGATCCAACGAGAGATAGATCTCGCTCACCTGGATTCTGGTCTCCAGAATTGTTAGTTGGATTATCGTCACTTTTTGCTTTAACGGAGCAACCGCTGATTGAGAGGCTC
>JAPLFV010000245.1:0-28587 GCA_026390495.1 Pseudomonadota bacterium
TCAGTTTATTTTTAACTTTTCGATTCAACTCGGCCCAAAAGGAAAGGTAAGTAGATATTTTTTTGTATTTTCAACTGCTTTAGTATTGTCGTTTGTATTTGTTTTGGGTATCTATTTGATGAAAATTTTATTTTGTTTGAATAGTGGGGGTGGCGCGGTGTTCAGGATTCGATCCTTGTACCTATTGATGCTGGGAATAATAGGTTTTTCTACTTCGGTATTTGCATCTGGCGGAATTATTAATTGGTATGAAGAAGGTTATCGCCTGGTCGCTGGAGAGGGTTTTGACGCCCACTTGTTGGACAAAGTTATTCCGATCTGTGGCGGTGTTTTTACTCTTGCGGTTTGTGCAATTGTTGGATTGATTTACTCCAGGAAAGTTGCATCTCTCGGTGCTGACGTGACTCCTGACGATAAATTTTCACTTCGCACAGTGGTTGAGTTGGCGATGGATTTGGTGTATGGAATTTCGAGAGATAATTTGGCTGAGAAGTGGAGGACTTTTATTCCTCTTCTTGCCGGTATTTTTATGTTTATAGTTGTTTCGAATTTGGGTGGGTTAGTGCCAGGATTTATTCCTGCCACGGAGCATTTGAATACGAATCTTGCCATGGGCATAACCATATTTTTAGTCTATAATATCGCTGGGTTCAGAGAACATGGCGTTCATTATCTCCAGCAATTTGCGGGTCCCATGCTAGCGATTGCCCCTTTAATGTTAACAATTGAGATAGTCTCGCATTTGTTTAGGCCTGTGAGTTTGAGTTTGCGTTTGATGGGAAATATTTTTGCCGATCACTTGATGTTAGGTATTTTCACGTCAACAGCTCCGCATATTTTGATTCCTTCAGCTCTATTGTTTTTTGGATTGCTTGTAAGTTTGGTGCAGAGTTTTGTGTTTACTTTATTGTCGAGTATTTATATTTCCTTGGCCGTCTCACACGACCACTGATGGAGCGTGTGTTTGGTAGAATATGTAACAGTGGTTGATTAACTATTGATTGTGAAAGGGTTAGGTATGAAGTTTAGTTCAGTTTTGTCCGTTTTGGCGATGATTTGCGTTAGTGGAGTGGCTGCAGCTCAATCGGGCGGCGATTACTCAAGTAATGCTGGAATGATTGCAATTGGTTCTGCTTTGGCGATCGGTTTGTCTGCGATTGGCGCGACTTTCGGTCAAGGACGTGCTGCTGGTTCAGCTCTCGAAGGTATTGCGCGAAATCCTGGAAGTAAAGATCAGGTTTTTGTTCCTTTATTGCTAAGTTTGGCGTTTATTGAGTTCCCAGCATTGTTGGGCTTCTTGGTTGCCTTCTTGTGGTATTCAAGCAGACAATAAGATTTGCTAGGTTTTCTGAAAGAGGTCGGGATGAATTGCCCGGCCTTTTTTTTTATTCGATGTTTGTTTGCAAATTAATTTTCTACCAAATTTGGCATTGTTCCACGTGAAACAATTTTTCGCCTTTCAGATCAAATTTGATACCCAGTGGTCCTTTTTGAGAGATTTCCATAATTCGCTCTTTTGTTAGAAACCAAATTCGAGAATGTTTCACGTGGAACAATTCGTTGATCTTGGGGTAGGTGTAGATGAACACATATCAGCATTATTCCAGTCGGGGGTTGTTGGGAAAGAATGTTCCACGTGAAACATTTTTCAAAATATCTGCAACACTAAAGTGATTTTCCTTTGCTCCTATGTAAGATTGACTGTTATACTCACCGCGAAATAAACAAAAAATTTGGTGTTCGGAGGTGTCTGTGGCTCGAGTAATAGCAGTATCTAATCAAAAAGGTGGGGTAGGTAAAACAACTACCGCTGTCAATATTGCAGCGAGTCTTGCCGCGGCAGAAAAGAAGGTTTTGTTGATAGATATGGATCCACAGGCAAATGCCGGCAGCGGTTTGGGAATTTCCGCAGAGTCATCGCAAGTCACCATGTATCAGGTGCTGGTTGATGAAATTCCCATTAAGTCCGCCATTCTCCACTCAGAGTTAAAATGTCTCAATTTAGCCCCTTCCAACCAGGACCTCATAGGCGCGGAAATAGAATTAGTCACAGCAATAGGCAGAGAGGTTCGTTTAAAAGACTCGTTAGAGCCAATTCGAGATCTGTATGATTATATCATTATTGATTGTCCACCAGCACTTGGAATCTTAACGGTTAACGCACTAACTGCAGCCGACAGTGTTCTAATTCCAATGCAATGTGAATATTATGCAATGGAAGGTCTGAGCCAACTTCTAAAAACTATCACGTTAATAAAAAGACGATTGAATCCCACATTGGAAAAAGAGGGGATCCTTTTAACCATGTACGATCGTAGAAATAATCTTTGCCACCAAGTGGAACAAGACATAAGAACCCACTTTGGGAAGGAAGTCTTTCAAACCGTCATTCCTCGAAACGTTAGATTGAGTGAGGCCCCTTCACATGGAAAGCCAGTAATATTGTACGACATCAATAGTGCTGGAAGCGTGTCTTACATGGATGTGGCAAGAGAAATCTTAAAACGTTATTCAAAACCAAAGACAGCGGAAAAAAAGTTATCTAATTCTAGTCAATCCTCGCCATCACTTAATACAACCATTAAACCGACACCCATACATACAGACGGAGTACAAATATGAGCACCAAGCAACCGATTCGAAAAAGTGGGTTGGGTAAGGGAATAACGTCGCTCCTTGGAGGTCTTGATGTCAGCTCAGATTTTGAGTCTGGAACTCCGGCCCATAATCTTGACTCTCCCAAAAAATCAGAAATTCAAAATGAATCGCCACGTGTTCAAGGAGCGAGCGTTGCAAATGAATCTTTGCAGGCAAGGGTAGAAAACACCAACGCTGTGTTAATGTTACCATTGGATTCCATCATCGTTAATCCCCACCAACCGAGACGGTTCTTTAATGATTCTGAGTTGAAGGCTTTAGCAGCAAGTATAAAAATCGATGGCGTCATACAGCCTGTTACAGTTACAAAGACAGATAAAGCTGGTCGATATATTTTGATTGCAGGCGAAAGGCGTCTTAGAGCTAGCAAAATTGCAGGAATGTCTTCAATTCCAGCGATTTTAAAAAATCCAATGAGCGATCAAGAGCAACTTAGAATCGCATTGATAGAAAATATTCAAAGACAAGACATTAACGTTATAGAAGAAGCAGAGGCCTACCAATCGTTAATCAAAGACTTCGGACTAACGCAAGAACAATGTGCTGATAAAGTAGGCAAAGAAAGAAGTACTGTTGCCAATATTTTACGCATGACGCAATTGCCTAGAGAAGTGCAAGATGATCTTGTAGAAAATCGCTTAACTATGGGCCATGCCAGAGCCTTGCTTTCCATTGAAGACAAGAAAATTGTTTTGCGTGCCCGCGATATAATCATAAAGAAATCTATGGGTCTCTAGGTGGCGAGGGCAGGGGTAGTAAATCGGCCGCTGATTTAGAGTATTTAGCAGAAGGGTTGAGAACATCTTTAAAGACTAAAGTTAAAATTACAGGCAATGGTTCAAAAGGCAAGATTGAGGTCTCCTATTTCACCGCAAATGAATTGGAGCGACTTATGGCTGCGATGGGTCATAGAATTGGTTGAACCCAATCTAGAAGGCGCCAAATTTTTTACGCGCTAATAAAGAAGCAATTCATTTTAAGATCCAGAGAAATCATTATTTTATTTATGATTTCTCTGTTGATCTACTAACTACTTTAAGCTATCACTTTCACCTATCAAATTAGGCGTAAACACCAGTTGGTGAAAGAATTTCACGAGGTCGATATATGGCGTCAGGATTAAATTTAACTCCAGATATTACAGTTTTAGGGGTTCAAGCGGGCTTGTTTTTAGCTAATATGTTCGTTGTAAAAAAACTGATGCTGGAACCATATCTTAAAGTCAGAGAATTGCGCGATCAGAAGACTGGTGGCAGTCAAGATAGTGCTCAAGCACTTTTGCAAAAGGCGAAAGAATTGGACGCCGTTATTTCACAAAAAATGAAAGACGCCCATAAAGGCGCCGCAGAGTTAAGAGAGAAAATCAAAAGCGAAGCCAATCAAGTTAGAGCCACACTTGTAACAAAGGCGGAATTAGAGGCAAAATCCGATCAACAGGCTTTACTAAAATCAATCAGCGAAAATTTAAAAGAAGAAAAATCAAGATTAGATCAAACAGTTTCAACCATTTCGGATGAATTGGTTCGATTGGCAATCTCTTAAATTTGGTATTGAAACTATACTAAAAATCAAATTTTGCTATCTTTTTAGCGGCTTTTTTCTTCTTTTTTAGAAAGCCACTGAAAGCAATGGCACAAGGTCGACGTGATAAATATCTTAACGCATCCAAAGAAGCTGCAAAGGCATTGGAAGATGCCCAGGCGCAGTTCAATGAAATTAAGAAAAAATTTGATGCTATCGACTCTGAGTTAAAGTCATTCAAGCAACAAAGTGAGGCCGTCGCAAAAGACGAAGCTGCTAAAATAATTGCAGAGGGAGAAAGGCTTGGCCACCAGATCTCTCTTGAGGCTAAAAGAATTGCCGAAGAGGAAATCGCAAGAGCGAAGTTTGAAATGCGTCAAGAAATCGTGAAAGCCGCGTTGAAATCTGCGGAAAATAAAATCGAAACATCCCTTGGCGATGCAGACAAGGCAAAATTAATGACACGTCGAATCGGTGATTTGCGTGCCTATCACGTCTAGTTGAGGGGGATTCTGTGAGTTCTAATTTGATAGCAACAAGATATGCAAAAGCGTTGTTAATTTTAGCTGAAAAAAACAACGAGACGGCCGACAACTTTGCAAATTATTTAACGACGGCAAAAGAGCTTTTTAGTTTGCCTGAAGCCAAAAAGATTTTAAACAGTCCGGTCATGCCGATCGAGCTAAAAAAAGAATTGCTTAATTATGCAATGTCAAAATCGTTTTCTAGTGAGCAGTTAAAAATTTTTAACGAACAACTTATAAATGCTGGAAGAGTTGACCTAATTCCAGAAATCGCCAACTCCTTCATCGCTATGTTGAATGAGCGCAGGGGAATTGCATCGGCAGTCGTGACTTCTGCGACCGCTTTGACTTCAGGAGAGTTAACTGACCTGACATCTGCCCTAAACGTTGTGTTTAACAAAAAACTTACAATTGAGAATAAGGTTCAAAAAAATATTTTGGGAGGCCTCATAGTCGATATGGGAAATTTTGAAATCGATTTGAGCATTAGGTCGAAATTAGAGTCTCTTTCAAATTACGCGCAAAATTAATTTATTTAGGTGAGGGTTTATGGAAAAAATTAGAGTCGAAGAAGTTTCCAAGATTATCAGTGACCGCATCAAAAATTTCGGCCAAAAAACCGAGCTGAAGGAAACAGGAACCGTATTATCCGTAGGTGATGGTATTGCTCGAGTTTACGGACTAGACGGAATTATGGCGGGTGAGCTGGTTGAGTTCAGTGGCGGCATCAAAGGCGTCGCATTGAACCTTGAAGCTGATAACGTTGGTATCGCTATTTTTGGTAAAACTGAAGGAATTCAGGAAGGTGATAGTGTTAAACGCTTGAATGAAATTAACTCTGTACCAGTCGGCAGAGGCCTTTTGGGTCGCATCGTTGATGCTCTTGGTAATCCTATCGATGGTCAAGGTCCTATCGAAGGTGCTGAGCGAGGAAAAGTTGAAGTCAAGGCTCCTGGAATTATTGCAAGGAAATCGGTTCATGAGCCTCTGCAAACTGGAATCAAAGCGATTGACGCCATGGTTCCAATCGGTCGTGGACAGCGTGAATTAATTATTGGTGACCGCCAAACTGGTAAGACAGCTGTAGCGATTGATACGATTATCAACCAGAAGGGTAAGGGTGTAGTTTGTATTTATGTCGCGATTGGCCAAAAAGCATCTACAGTTGCACAGGTCGTTGACAAATTAAAGAAAGCCGGCGCGATGGAATATACCATTGTGGTTGCGGCAACCGCTATTGATCCAGCCCCAATGCAATTCTTGGCGCCATACACCGGCTGCAGAATGGCAGAGTTCTTTAGAGATAAGGGCGAGCACGCTGTTATTTTCTATGATGACTTATCGAAACAAGCTGCGGCATACCGCGAATTGTCTTTGCTTTTAAGGCGCCCACCCGGTCGAGAAGCATTCCCTGGGGACGTTTTTTATCTTCACAGCAGGCTTTTGGAGCGCGCTTGTAAATTGAATGACGCTTTAGGGGCGGGATCTATTACAGCATTTCCAATCATCGAAACTCAGGCCGGCGACATTGCGGCCTATATTCCTACAAACGTTATTTCCATCACAGATGGTCAAATCTTTTTGGAAGCAGATTTGTTTTTCTCTGGTGTAAGACCAGCTATTAACGCGGGCTTGTCTGTCTCTCGAGTCGGTGGATCTGCACAGGTACCGGCCATGAAATCAGTTGCAGGAACACTAAGACTAGAATTGGCTCAATATCGAGAATTAGCGGCTTTCTCTCAGTTTGGCTCGGACTTAGACGCTACAACACAAAGGACCTTGAATCGTGGTGCTCGCTTGGTGGAAATATTGAAACAAGGTCAATATCAACCTGCTCAAGTCGGCGTTCAAGTTGCCATTATTTATGCTGCGACAAAAGGTTACCTAGATGATTTTGAACTAACCAAATTGTCTTCTTTTGAAAAAGGGCTAACTGCTTATATACAAGCTAAGAATCCATCCATATTTACGAAAATTGAAAACCGCGCTGCTCTTAAAGAAGTTGAAGGCGAATTGAAACAGGCTATAGAAGATTTCGCAAAGGGGTTTAAAGCTAATGCCTAATTTAAAGGACATTAAGCGGCGAATTGGAAGTGTTAAGAACACACAAAAAATTACGCACGCAATGAAACTGGTCTCTGCCGCAAAATTTGCTCGCGCAAACCATGCGGTTGTTAGCGCTAGACCCTATGGTGTCGCTTTTGAAGATATGGTGGGACGAGTGGTGGTTGCTGCAGGTGAAAAGGCCGCAACACCTTTGACGACACCTAGAGGAAGTTTTAAACGCACACTATTAGTGATAGTTTCTACCGATCGAGGATTGTGTGGTGGATTGAACTCCAATCTTTTCAAAATGGTGAATAGAGACGTTCGCGATATGGAGCAAGCTGGAATTAAAGTTGATGTCATCACTTGGGGGCGAAGAGCCACTTCATTCGCAAAAAAAATTAAATTGACAAGTTTGGGAGAACGCGAAAAGGCCACTGATAAACCTAAGTATGATGGTGCAAAAGTTCTTGCAAAGGACCTTGTAGACAAGTTTCTAGCGAATAACTATGACGATGTTAAAATCGCATTTGTTGAATTTAAATCAGCATTGTCACAAGTTCCCACCATCAAAAACTTATTGCCAGTGGTTTCAACAGAGAAAAAGAACCTAGCAGACGCTGGACAGCTTCAGCCGGTTTTGGAGCCAGAACCAACAGCGTTTTTGGGATCAATCATTCGTCGTCAAGTGGAAGGGGTTGTTTTTAGAACATTGTTAGAAGCAACAGCTTCTGAACATGGCGCAAGAATGACGGCCATGGATTCTGCAACAAAGAATGCTAAAGATGTTATTCGCAAATTGACGCTTCAATACAACCGAGGTCGACAAGCCGCAATTACGAAAGAGCTTATTGAAATTACAAGTGGCGCGGATGCCTTGTAACAATTCAGATATGTAGATTGAAATAGGCATTTTTTGCCCACTTAAATTTAGAGTTCAATAATGAATGCGCAAGGCGCTAAGGAGTTAAAATTATGACATCAACAAATGTTGGAAAAATCGTTCAAGTTATGGGTCCAGTCGTAGACGTTGAGTTTCCGCAAGGAAGCTTACCACCAATTTACAACGCATTAGTGTTGACCAACACAGAGATCAGCAAGGACAAAGACAACCTTGTTCTCGAGGTTGCGCAGCATCTTGGAGAGGGTGTTGTTCGCACTATCGCTATGGATAGTACTGACGGCCTTTCACGTGGCACTGTTGTTAAGGATACTGGTAGTCAAATTTCCACGCCAGTTGGACCTGAAGTTCTAGGTCGAATTTTAAATGTTATCGGTGAACCTGTTGATGAGGCAGGACCAATCAATACAAAAAAGAAATATCCGATTCATCGCTCAGCACCGAAATTTACGAATCTCTCAACTCAAATTGAGATCTTAGAAACTGGGATTAAAGTCGTAGATTTGATGGCGCCTTATTCAAAAGGCGGTAAAGTTGGATTGTTTGGTGGTGCGGGTGTTGGTAAGACAGTTTTGATTATGGAATTAATTAACAACATCGCAACTCAACACGGTGGAAAATCTGTATTTGCCGGCGTCGGAGAAAGAACTCGTGAAGGAAACGATCTATATCACGAAATGAAGGACTCTGGAGTTCTTGAGAAAACGGCGCTCGTATACGGGCAGATGAACGAGCCACCTGGGGCCCGCGCCCGCGTTGCTTTGACAGCCTTGTCTATTGCCGAATATTTCAGAGATGAAGAAAACCAAGATGTACTATTGTTCGTCGATAATATTTTCCGATTCACACAAGCGGGGTCAGAAGTTTCGGCGCTTTTGGGACGTATTCCAAGTGCTGTGGGTTACCAACCAACTCTAGCCTCTGAGATGGGGGAGTTGCAGGAACGAATTACAACAACAAAAAATGGCTCAATTACCTCAGTACAAGCGATTTATGTACCTGCGGATGACTACACAGATCCGGCGCCTGCAACCACATTTGCTCACTTAGATGCATCTACAAACTTAGAGAGGAAAATTGCTGAACTTGGAATTTTCCCTGCGGTAGATCCACTTGCGTCATCTTCAAAAATTCTAGATCCGCAAGTCTTGGGCGAAGAACACTACAATGTCGCGAGAAAAGTACAGTCGATATTACAAAGGTACAAAGATTTGCAAGATATTATCGCTATTTTGGGTATGGACGAGTTGTCTGATGAAGATAGGTTGTCTGTTTCAAGAGCTCGAAAAATTCAACGTTTCTTTAGTCAGCCGTTTACCGTAGCAGAGCAGTTTACAGGTAACCCTGGAAAATATGTAAAGCTTGCTGATACTATCAAAGGTTTCAAAATGATTACAAATGGTGAGACAGATCACCTTCCTGAGCAGGCGTTCTTGTATGTTGGAACAATCGAAGAAGCATTTGAAAAAGCAGCGTCAATGAAATAATCAATGCCATCTTTAAAGGATGCAAATTATGGGTTCAACAACAGAAGTTAGTTTAGAAATTTTATCTCCCGAAAAAATACTTTTTCGAGGAGCTGCAAAATCAGTAATGATGCCAGGTAAACTTGGATATATGACAATTTTGCCTGGGCATACTGATTTAATTGCTGAGTTAGATGTGGGTATTTTAGAATTTCTACCTGTCGACTCAAATCAATCGCAAAAATATTTTGTTGCGGGTGGATTTGGTGAGGTAAAGGGCGGAGTCGTTCGGGTTTTGGTGGATGTCGTCGAAAAAATTAGCGACATCAACAAAGATAGAGCTAAATCTGCTGAGAAACGCGCACTGGAAAGATTAGAAGGAAAGTCAAATGATGAAATCGATTATGCGAGAGCACTTGTCGCTTTGAAACGTGCTCAAACCAGATTGTCTTTGATTTGATTAATTAATCTAAATAAGAGCGTTTTATTGGATAAATTAGTGAATTGCCAATCCCGGCGAGTGTTGTGCTCGCTGGGATTTTTGTTATCTTAAGCTTTTCTGATAAATCATAGGTCAAACAATGCCCACCATTACTCAAAATAATGGTAATATTTAAGTACAATTCTAGGGATGTTAGTACGATCTAGCGGTACTGCTTTCTTTCAATCTCTTGCGAAGGGGTTTGCGAAAAATGTCTCAAAACCATTCAAGACGGCATATTATGGTCACTGGTTGCGCGGGTTTTATCGGTAAAGCCGTTAGCCGTGAAATTGTGGCTAAAGGCGAATCAATCATCGGGCTCTATCATAACAAACTGCCTGAAGCGCTGGATCGAATGATGCCGTTATGCGCAGATCTTTTGACCAGCGATGCACTGCTTGCGCCGTTAAGAAGCGTCGAATGCGTGATCCATTTGGGATGGGTTGGGGGAGTTTTGGGAAGCGACTTGGTCAGAGGCGGTTCTCAAACCAGCCAAGATGTCTTATCTAGTAAAAATGTGCTTATGACAACAAATCTTGTGCGCGCGATGGAGCGCCAAGGAGTGAAACGAATCATTTTTCTAAGTTGGATCGGTGCGCAAGATAAATCCGATAAAATGGTTTTGCGTGAAAAATACTGGGCGGAAAACGTTATATTGAATAGCAGTATCCCGGAAAAAATAATCATTCGAACAGGGGCCATTGTTGATCCAAATGATCGAGCCTCCGATTTTGCGGCTGCTACCCAGCGCTTATCTAAAGTTCCTCTGGTTACGCCCTTGCCGAGCATAGCATCAGACGTTGTGTTTACTTCTCGAAAGGATCTCGTAGCTAGAATTGTTAGCCTTGCGACACATTCGCAGACTTATACAGGCTCACCAGTGGAGGAACTAACATCAACAGCCCCTGTGTCAAGTTCCGAGGCTCTGATGAAGTTTCAACAGAAATGGTGGGGCCAACAGAAAATGTCTATTGGAGGATTCATTGGTCGATATCTTTTCTCACTTATAGACAATGAATTCGGTCGCCTGCCCGCTGGCAGACCTAAAATTGCGGACTATCTTTCGATTTCTCGCAGTAAGAATCTCTTAACTGAAAGTCCGTCAAAGTCTGCTCTTTTGCCATGAATCATCAATCTCTTGGTTTCCAAGAGATTTTTTGAAACCTTGCCATATGCTAGTCTGATAAAATAAATCAAATTTCTACGTAAAAGAGCCGTCTTCAAAATTGAAAGACGGCTCTTTTGTAAAAGAATGAATCAAATACTATTTTGGGAGTTCACTTGTTCCATGCCTTAAGAAGGCTGGCAAATCTAAATCATCAACATCGCCCAATGGCCCCGTTTTTCCAGCAGAGCTTGAATTGAGACGACTAGCTAGTGCAAGCGCTTCATCAATCTTTCTATCAATTTCCGCGGTAACGGAATCTGAGGGACTTTGCTCACTAACCCATGGAAGTGAGTCGCTTTGTGCAAATGCTCCTGCGCGAGGAGTTTCAACAGAAGAATCAGTTTTCACAGTACTTACGTCTTTGGAATCCTTAAACACCATGCTAGCAAGTGATTCTTCCTGAAAGACGTCTGAACTATTGTCCTCGATTATATGGTCCTCGAGCTCCAGTCCCAAATGGCTATTGCTGTTGAAAGCTTTAGTTGCTTCAGCAAAAACATGAGAACCTGTATTTTCATGAGTTGCTAGCTTTGAGAGTAACTCAGCTTCGCCAGGAATATCGGTCCTTGAATTGCTTTCAGTAAGCGACCAAGCGGCAAGATCTCGCGCCTCCTGGAATACGTTCATAGAAGGAGTTGGAGGCAACTCCGACGCCCTTAGGTTGCTCTGACCAGAAGCCTCAGTAACTTGTTGATGGGGTGCTTTGTTATAATGGGAGCCCGAAGATTGGTTCATTATGTTCTTGGAGCTGGGAGTCGGATTGCCCGAATGTGAGTGAACATTTGTTGCCCTGGTGGTTGACTGATGAGTGATTGGTCTAGAATTGTTAAATGGACGGGCCACCTGAGCTGCCAATGCAGCGGGATTTGATCTGGCCGAAGACGCCAAATATCCACCACTATGACTGCCAGGGATCCGAGTTTGAGCTAAGCTCATGCCGTGTGATTCATCAACAGTTTGCGAATCATCGACTGGAAATCCAGTAGCAATCACGGTGATTCGAATTTCTTCGCCCAGGCTTTCATCTATCACTGCACCAAATATAATATTGGCATCTTCGTGACTAGCTTCTTGGATAACCATACAAGCATTGTTCACTTCCATGATCGAAACATTAGTTCCAGCGGTAATATTGATCAAAATTCCGGTTGCTCCCTCGATGTCAATATCTTCAAGCAATGGCGAAGAAATGGCTTGTTTTGCCGCCGTCAAAGCTCGATCGGGACCTTGACCATATCCGATACCCATTAGCGCGTGGCCCATGCTAGACATCACAGTCTTGACATCGGCAAAATCCACGTTGATCAATCCAGGAGTATTAATGATATCGGAAATACCACGAACAGCATTCACAAGAACGTTATCAGCAAGCTTAAATGCATCTAACATTGAAAGATCTGGGGTTGCAATTTGAAGAAGTCTTTGATTTGGGATCGTAATCAAAGTATCAACAGCTTCACGTAGGCGAGCAATTCCCATTTCAGCATGCCGACGTCGTCTCTTACCTTCAAATGTGAAGGGCTTTGTGACGACAGCGACTGTGAGCGCGCCAAGTTCTCGCGCGATCTGAGCGACAACGGCCGCCGCCCCAGTACCTGTGCCGCCGCCCATACCTGCAGTGATAAACACCATGTCGGCATCAGAGAGCAACTCTTGCAACTCATGTCTATCTTCTAAGGCCGCATCTCGTCCAATATCAGGGTCAGCACCGGCTCCAAGTCCTTTTGTGAGCTCTTTTCCAAGTTGAACTTTATGATGAGCAAGCGATGCTTGCAGAGCTTGACTATCTGTATTGGCGACGATGAACTGGACGCCTTCTAGACCAGACTTAATCATAGTGTTTACAGCGTTGCCACCGCCACCACCAATACCAATCACTTTAATTTTCGCACCAAATGCACTTAATGACATATCAAGCCTCCTTGCTTGTTAGAGACATCAAACACGTGCTTTCACTGATCGTTGAAATCGCAAAAACAGCAACTTTTACCAATTAACTTGGGTATTACTTAAATTATAGATTGTGCTTTAAACCCGTGTCAACTTTCTAACGCAAAATAGTCGTCATCCATTGTCACACGGCCCTTCTATGACCTATGACAATCTTTAGGACAAAGTTTGCTGGATAGTGATTCTTGGGTTGGTGACAGATATCAGCTATTTGGACAACTCAACAAACCAACTCAAAATCGGACGCAAGAACTTTGGAGTTTGACGAGTGATCCGCTCCATTTTTATTCGATCGATCTCAATCTGTTCATTTGCAATTCCAATCATTCCCTCGAAACCGATAATATTTGATTCATCAGAGCACCTAAAATCGACTGACAGAGCGTCAGACAGAAGGGCAAAACTAGGTTTGAATCTTGTGAACTTAATTCCTAAAAACTTACTTCCAAGGAACCCGCAAATTTCCTGCAATTGAGAACCGCCACCCATCAGTATGACTCCACCATCAAGAGCTTTGGCATAAATTGCAAAATTCCGCAAACACAGGGAAACTATTTCCAAAACTCGGGGCGCCGCCCAAGGATAAATTGAATGACTTCCCTTTGACTCAGATGTGTTGGGCTCGCTTCTATTTGTCGAAAGGCCGTACTCAATTTTTAAACTTTCAGCTATTGATAAATCAATCTGCATGGCAGCAGCAATATCACGAGTCACATGTTGACTGCCAGCTTTGACAACAAAAGTTGAATTCTCTTTACTACCGACACAAAGAATTCCTGAAGTTGATTGATAACCAAAATCCAAAATAGCTCTATTAGAGAGATCTGGCGAAAGCCTTTCGATTAAGCGTTTTGCTCCCAATATTGAAGATTTCGTACCAATTATCGATAAACCTGAGGCATTCAAAACCTCAACTAAATCTTTCAAAATATTCTTTTCAATCACTACACAGAATCCAGATAAAACGATTTGCTCGCCAATTTTTCCAGTCGGAAATTGATCAAACAACTGTCCGTCGAGACGCCAATTTTGCTCGACAATCTCGACCAATTCTTGAGTATCATCACAGATCGCAGCCTGTGCCTCGGATAGCAATTGAACTCTATGGTCTTTTGAAACCGATAGCCCATTCAATCTGACACTACAATCAATGGTTCGAAATGTTGTTACTGCGGGAGGCAAGCACAAAATACATTTTGAACACTCGTACAATCCACTTGAATCAACATCTTCCAACAGTGAATTGACGGCATCTTTTGCTAATGCCTGATCTCTAATCTGCCCCAATGCAATGCCCTTAGATTGGACTGCAAACATACTTAAAACGGGCTTTCCATCTTCATTGAAATGAGTAAAACATGCTCGGGTTTGGTGCGAGCCTAACTCGATATAAAAATGCGAAGTTGCTTTGGCCACGTCAAGATTCCAAAATTAAAATTTTCGTTCTTTGATAAATGCCTTACCATCATAGTCTAACTCAATCCTGGCCGCAGTAATACCCTGCGCCTTAAGTTTTGTTAAAATGCCCGCCAATTTCTCCAACTTGTATTCAAATGGTCCGACACCCAAAACAATCTCGCTTGAGTCAGTCATGTTGAGTGAGAATCCGCGATATCCTTGATATTCAATTTTATTAAACACTAAACCCATCTTAAGAGCCTGCGACCTCAAAGTGATGGCGGACCCCAACCTACTAGATTCATCGGGGCTGAGCCTCATTTTTTGAGTTACATCAAAATCAGGATCTGCATTTTGCTTTTCAATGATACCGGAAACTTCAACCAAACTTTGTGAATCAGCTTTTTCTGCAAGTTGGGAGCTTGAACCATAGATATGTCCCTCCTCGGTAACAAGTCGAAGCTGACCATTGATCATCGTCGTCATAATCGGCACTCTGACTGTTGCACCTATGACTACAGTTTGAAATTGTGGGCGGACGATGCTGATTTTTTCAAACATACCAAGTGAACCAATAGTCTGTATTAATTGCGACTGATCAATATTGTGCCGATTTCGAGTTACTTTCTGTGCCTGTTTGAATATCTCTCTTCGTATATCATCGGAAAGCGGAACCCCATTGGGATCCACTATCTGAATGTTCCATTCTGGTGGTGGCAATTGAAGGTAGACTTGAAGGTTGTGAAAATAATTTTGTGTGCTTGAAGATATTTTACCAGCAATACTCCAGAGACCCAGAACAATGATGAAGCAAATGCAAACTATCACTGCTATTGGTATTAAGCCAAAGCGATCCAGTATGGATTGATGGCGGCTTTTGGATCGTCTTTTGCTAGGTCTTTGGCCAGATAATATTGATTTTGACTTCTTTTTACGAGACTTAAACAAACTGAACATGGCCGGACGCCTCCTTGGCTTAAACCCGCATTCAAAAATCAAAAAACCAACAGCGCCATTCGGGATTGCATTAAAGTTCAAAAGGTGGCTGTTTGGTTTGTATCTGAAAACATAGATAAACTGTTATGTCCTATAAACTGGAAGAACAATCGCGCGCAACAGTCCAGACATCCCCCGCGCCAATTGTAATCGCTACAAATTTGGCACCCTGATCCGTATTGTGCTCGGCGCATAGCCTGCATTTAGATTGTAGCATTAATGAGGCCTCGTTCAAACTTCGGCAGAAAATTGTTGGGACATTGCTTTCAATTGATATTGAAGACGCAAGTTCATCTCCGTCAAGTCCGACTCTAGGAGTTTCACCGGCGGCGTAAACCGAGGTCACAATGACTAAATCGGCGTTAAAAAAAGATTTAGAGAATTCGTCGAATAAGGCCTCAGTTCGAGAATAACGATGCGGCTGAAAAACGACCAAGATCTGATGGTCGGGAAAAGCTTGATGCAATCCTTCTAAGCAACTTGAAATCTTTACAGGATTGTGGGCGTAGTCGTCATAAATAAAATTACCGTTTCGAGCGTAATGACAAAACAGCCGTCTTGAGACTCCTTGGAAATTCGCCAGTTCCTTTGACGCAGTCAAAACATTCAATTCTAAGGCATGACATACACTCAGGGCTGCCAACGCATTGAAGGCATTGTGTTTGCCAATCAATGGCAATGAAAAATTTATCAATTTATGCTCAAAAATGGTTTGAACGGAGGCATTGAATCCTAACTGAGAAAAGCCAATCAAACGAATCTCACTTCCTATAAAGGAACCATATGTCAGCCTTGGGATGACATCATTACTTTGCGAGACAGTCCGAACCCGAGGGTGGTCCCAAAACACGATGGACCTCCCATCTTCTGCTATTGAGGAAATATGCTTTGCAAAAGCGTCCTCCATGGAGTTCATATCTTTATAGTAATCCATGTGATCTTGATCAATATTAGTTACTACACTTATGAAGGGGGTGTAATTTAGAAAGGATCCATCACTTTCATCAGCTTCAATGACCAGCAATGGGCCGCTTCCTACTTGAAAAGCGGCAGGGCGACTATCTTTGGACAGTATCTCAGCTCCAATAATAAAGCTTGGCGATTGTCGCAATCTTTCTAGTAAAAAACTAATCAATGCTGAAGTGGTTGACTTTCCGTGTGTTCCCGCAACAGTTATCAATTTAAAATGTTTAGCGATAAGACTGAGTAGTTCACTTCGATGTAAAACATTCTTGTTTTTTTCTACCGATTGGATGAGCTCTGGGTTGTCAGATTTGATCGCGCTAGACAGAATAACGGTGTTTGCATCACCAGAGAGTTTCAAATCGTCATGTCCAACCAGTAAATCAATCCTCAAGTTTTCAAATCGATCATCGTCAAGCTGACTTTTATCAGACCCTGTAACCTCTATTCCAAGCGACGCAACAAACATTGCTAGCGGACTCATGCCACTACCACCTATGCCAATAAAATGAATTGGCTCAAGGTTTTTTAGAGCACTCTTTAAGTTCCTAATGTTTGAGGCGTCAGTGTCCATTGTGCTCCATATTTGAAGTCTCCGTTCTAACTCTAGAATGGCCCAATGACAACAAAAAGGTATTCAAGGATCAATCGAGTTAAACGGATTTGCTATTAAATTCAAAATGAGCTTGGCGTGATAGTCGCCAGAGTACGCCTGTGGCAATTAGCGACACCAATAAACTAGAAGCTCCACTGCTTATAAACGGGAGAGGAATACCCTTTGTTGGAAGCATTCCCATTGCTACGCACATGTTGATAGTTGCCTGAATTCCTATCAGCATAGTCATTCCAAATCCCAAATTTCTACAGAAATGAGTCTTCTGCGCTACCGAGATTCTAAAGCCGCAAAAGACAAAAAACGAAAATAGAGAAATAACTAAAGCCAACCCTAAAAATCCAAACTCTTCTCCGATGACAGCCAATATAAAGTCTGTGTGAGCCTCCGGGAGAAAAAACAATTTCTGTTTGCTTTCACCTAATCCTACTCCCGCAAAGCTCCCGTTTTGAAAAGCTAAATAACTTTGAATGATTTGGAAGCCGCCGCCTCGAATCTCAGACCAAGGATCAAGGAAGCTTGTCAGGCGCGCCATTCGATACGGAGCAACAATGATAGCTCCTACGACGGCGCTGAATGCTGCGCCAGCGCAGAGTGCAATATATCTAATATTCAAGCCTGAAACAAAAAGCATTCCCACCATCACGGACCCCATGAGAACCGTAGATCCAAAATCAGGTTGTAGCATCATAAAGGTAGCTAGAAATCCAAAAACAGCTAGGTTGGGGGCAATTCCCTTTTTAAAGTCGTCGATAGAAAAATCAGGACGAGCTAGGTTTTTGGCTAAAAAAAACACGAGCGCTAGCTTAGCGATTTCCGAGGGCTGGAATCTGATTCCAGCAAGGTTGACCCATCGAGCAGCTCCTCCGCCCATCTTATAGACTCCAGGGATGAGAATTAACGACAATAGCCCAAAAGAGCTAATCAGGAGAGGCAACGTCAAAAATCGCAGGTGCTTCTCTGAGATATTTCCAAGTAGCCAAACACATCCAAATCCCACCATTGCGACTAGAAATTGCTTTCTTATGAAAATGAAAGCATCACCGAATTGCTGAAGCCCCTTCATTGCACTTGCAGCATAAACCATGATTAGCCCAATTGTCGTCAGCAATAGAGCGCACATAATTAATCGAGATCCACAGATTTTTAGGTAGATTTCCAACTGCGAATCTTGATTGGCCTTTGACGTTGCATGTGTGTTTTTGATCATTTCAGGAACTCCCTTATCAGATCATTGAATACGTCTCCGCGATGCTCAAAATTTCTGAATTCGTCAAAACTTGCGCAGCCCGGTGAAAATAAAATAGATTTATGGGCGACTTTAGAATATTCGCAAGCCGCAAAAACAGCTTCTTTCATACTTTGGAATCTCTTGACGTCTATACAATGGCTCAGATCGCGCTCAATATCAGGACCGGAAGTTCCAAACACAAAACATTTAGCAATCACGCCATGGTGCTTTGCTATCTCTTGATAGGACTCTCCTTTTCCTGCTCCACCCATTAATAGTATTGAACCCTCAGTGAGCGATGTAATTGCAACCAATGTTGACTCAGCATTTGTTGATTTTGAATCGTTGATCACCAAGGCCCCGTTCGCCATTTGCATCACAATTTGGCATCTAAAGGGAAGGCCCGGAAAATTCGAAATTGCTTGCGTTAGGTCTCGGGGCGTACCAATTTGAAGGTGTTTAAGCGCAAGGAAAACAAATGCGGCATTGATTCTGTTATGAGAGCCGATGCACTTCAAAAATGGAAAATCTATAAAATCATTTTTATTTGATATCAAGGAACCTTCATTTGGCCACCAATAGGAGTAACCTCCAAGTTTCAAGCTATCTAAAACACCAGAAGTGGGCATTTTATCAAATATGATCGTTGTTCTAATGTTTGGGATTTCAAAGCCGTTTGATATAGCGTACTCGAATACATCTCCGCGCAATAGAAGCAATCCTTCTTGGTCTATGTTGAGAGTGACTTTCCATTTACAACGAAAATATTCCTGCAATGTTTTATGTCTGGCAATGTGATCAAACGAGAAACTGGTAATCATAGCAACAGATGCAGCAATCGGCTCGCTTTGCTCCAATTGATAGCTGGACAGCTCACAAACCCGATAGGGAGTGCCCTTACTAAGTTCTATGGGTGGAAGTCCAATGTTTCCGCAGACGTCGCTCTTGTAACCCATCTCTGTTAGCGCAAACCCCGCCATGGCGCAGGTTGTGGATTTTCCATTGGTGCCTGTGACGAGTATCGAAGTTCCAAGATAATTTTCAAAACCCAGGTCAATTTCTGTAGCTGATGGAATATTGTAGTCCCTGCTTGTTTGAACAAGAATATTGTCGCGGGCCGCGCCAGGAGAAATGATGACACCATCGCAATTGTTTAGATGCTCAATCTTATGTCCACCAGAAAATATTTCAAATCCCAGTTCGGCAGCTAATTGATCGCTATCTGACGAAGGTTTCCCAGAATCTGATATCCAAACGTTATCCCCAAACTCCACGAGGCGTTTTGCAGACGCAAGTCCTGACATTCCCGCACCGATAACGCACCATCGTCTTTTTTGTTCTAAATAGCCACCTGCGATCTCTCCATCAGGAAACGAAATGGTTTTGTCGCCAATAATCTGATACTCTTCATGACCCTTTCCCGCGACTAAAACAACATCTCCGAATCCAGCACAGTTGATAGCCGTGGCAATCGCGGATCTTCGATCAGGAATAGATTGGACCTTTTCTTTTAGGGTTTCGCTTACCCCCTGCAGTATCTCTGAGATAATTGCGGCAGACGTTTCATTTCTAGGGTTGTCATCAGTAACAATGGTTAAATCAGAAAGCTCAGAAGAAATTTTCCCCATAATAGGTCGCTTTGACCGGTCTCGATTGCCGCCGCATCCAAATACGCACAAAAGCCTCTTCTTCGCTAAAGATCTAGCTTTCTCGAGTGCGTGCATCAAAGCATCTGGTGTGTGAGCATAGTCAATGATGACTAGTGGTCGCCCAGGTTTACTTGAGACTATTGGTTCCAAGCGCCCCTTAACTGGACGAAGATACTTAGAGATTTGTGGCGCATTCAAGCTGATATCTTTGGATTGGAGAAAGTGTGACGCAAGGCTCAGCGCGCAGAGAAAATTTTCCGCAAAAATCATTCCAACAAAGGGGATCTCAAAATCTGCTGAGACACCGTCCCATTTGCAGCGTATGGTGGAGAACCCTAACTTTTTAGTAGCTAATATTTTTACTGTTGAACTTGAATTTTGATCGAATAATTTCTCATCTGAGTAAAGATTAATTTTCTCTGGTTCAGGAATTCCAAAATTTACGTAGTGCTCAAGAACGCTTCTATGCATTACTTTTTTGACATCGGAGGTGACCATAGTCGTAAAAAGAGTATTTTTGGTGACGAAATAATCTCTCATGGTGCCATGCAAATCTAAATGATCTTGCGTGAAACTTGTCCATCCAACTGCAGAAAATTGAATCGGAGCTAATTTTTCTTGATGTATGGAATGAGATGCCACTTCCATTGCTACGATTTTGCATCCATGATCTAAGGCACATTGAAGTAATCCGTATAGTGCATCTGGATCCGGAGTTGTATGTGTTGTGGGTATAAATTCATTCCCGCAATAAAACCCCAAGGTTCCAATAGAAGCCGACTCCATTCCGAAGGATGAAAAAATGTTTCGCAACATCCAGACACAGCTTGTTTTGCCATTGGTTCCAGTAACACCAATCATCTTTAACTTGTTTTGAGGGTGTCCCCAAGCCAAGGAACAAGCAAATGCCCATGCGGCCCTTGATGACTTTACAAGTAATTGAGGAGTCGTAATTTCAGGATCGATTTTTTGGCAAATTATGAGAGATGCCCCTTGTTCGGCAGCTTCTTTTGCATGTTGATGACCGTCGTGCTTTGTTCCTTTTATCGCTATAAATATGCAACCAGGTACAAATTTTTTAGAGTTTGTAACTATAGGTTGCTTGCCTTGTTGAATTTTGCCGAGCAATTGAGTTGCTTCTAATCGAAGCTGCAACTCTGCAACTAATAGTGATACATCAACTTCTGGAAGTACCCCATATTTATGGATCAAACTATAATTTTCGAGGACTGGATTCAACATCCCCCCCTTTAGATATTCTTTCCACCTTAGGAAGAACTTCCGGTGTTTTCTTGTCGCGTTGAATGTCGGGTGCTACATTCATGTAACGGAGCGCTTTCTCTGCAATTGACGAAAAAACAGGTGCTGCAAGCAATCCCCCATAAGCAGGTCGAACCGCTGGTTCATCAACAACTACATATATGACTAGATAGGGATCACTGACGGGAGCAAGTCCAATGAAACTTGAAAGGCGTAGATCTGCGCTATAAGCCTTAGTCTTAGGATCTACTTTCTCCGTGGTACCGGTTTTGCCACCCGTGGAATAAAACTCCGTTGCAGCCTTTTTTCCAGTTCCACGTGGGTCTGTTACAACCATTCCGAGAATCTCTCGCATTTTGCGGGAGGTATCCAAGGAAAGAACTGAACGCACAGTTTCGGGACTGGCAGCGTACGTAATCTCACCAGATGGACTAGTGATCCGATCGATAATTTGAGGCTTCATAAGGTTTCCGCCATTTGCAACAGCTCCATATGCCATTGCCATTTCAAGTCCAGTCGTAGTGAGCCCTTGACCAAAGGCAATATTGGCAAATCGAATGGCTTTCCAAGAATCTGGCTTCGAGATGAATCCTCTAGAAATAGAAGGAAACATTTCAGGCAATGGCAGATTGCCACTATATCCAAAATTACGAAGCGCTTCAAAAAGCCCATCTTTACCCAAACGCTCCGCTATTTTGTAAGAGCAAATATTCGAGGAGCGGACGATCGTTTCCGCAGTAGAAAGAGTCGATGCTGGATGATCGTCTCTAAAGACGACACCGCCGGCGCGGTACACTCCGTTCTCACAATTGTGCATTTCTGTTGGAGACGTTTTCCTTTTTTCAATTGCCGCTGCTATGACCAAAGGTTTCAAAACTGAGCCAGGCTCAAATGAATCTAATAGTGCATGATTGCGCGTTGCCTCCATGTTTACAACACCGATGGCATTTGGGTCAAACTGTGGATAGTTTGATAGCGCCAAAATTCGACCTGTATGTGGGTCGGTAACAATCGCGAAGCCGCTTTTGGCTTTTGCAGCAATTACGCCTGTTTTGAGTGATTCGTCTGCGATCTCTTGAATAACATGATCGATCGTTAGCTGGATGGTGTGACCTGGAAGATCCGGCGCAGCGAGGTCGGAGCTGAATAATATTGTTCGTCCACGAGCATCTTTGGAGGGAGAAACTGTCGACGTGACTCCCTGAAGTAGTTTATCGAACTGCCGTTCGAGGCCAAACAGCCCAAGGTTGTCAGAGCCTACCGACCCAATGATCTGCGCTCCAACGCTTTGAAGTGGATATGTTCTTGTAGGTTCATTGATAAAGTAGAGTCCTTCAATCCCCAGCTCCTCAATAGCCGCGGCAGTTTTTTTATCCACCCGGCGCTTTAGCCATGAAAAATACACTTTCTTTCCCGCGATAGCGCGAACCTTCTCTTTTGGTATATCTAGAAGTTCTGAAATTTTCTTTAGGTCGGACGGACTTGGATCAAAAACCCTAGGATTGACGGCAATAGAAGGTTGTTTAATGCTGATCGCAAACGGGTGCCCATTTCTATCAAGAATTGGGCCTCTGTATGGCGCTAAATTTAAATGTTGCTCATATTGCTTCGCGGCAATTTTTTTAAGTTGATCTTTGCTAGGTGGAAATAACTGTATGACCCCTGCCCTGATGATTATGGCAAAGAAAACAATTTGCATCCCAAAAAAAACTACTTTGAATCGGGACAATTCAAATTTTGGACCAATTGAGTGAGGTCGGTTCAATCCGCTTTTGAAAAGATAAGTAAATTTTTTGAAATAATTTTTCAATGTTGAGTTGTCCGTTTTTGTGCTGGCGGATTGTTTTTAGGACCAATGGCAATATCCTGAGATCCAGATAAGGTTTGAAGATTTTTCTTATTGGAAATTTTTGCGAACTCAGCTTGCAGCACAGATCTTTGCTCGAGAAGATTGCTTTCTTCTCCCTTTAGTTTTCCAAGATTGTAAGCGACATTCGTTGTAACAACTCTAAAATGGACTCGAGCCAATGCAAGTAACAGCAATATCGCACTCCAAACAATGGCGACTTTAAGAGATATGGAACTCATATTGCATCACCCAGCCCATTTATTAAATTTTAAAACTTTTGTAACCCTCCAGCTTTTTGGAGTGGCTTTGGAAATCGCCACATGCCATATCGATCTGCAGAATGGTTACAATCTTTTAATAATTATAATGCTCTTTTAGGTATTTTTGGTAGGTATTGCAAAAAATTGTATTTCAGTTTTAAAAACAAAACTTACTAATACAATTTTGCGGCTTTGCAAAAAATTGGAATTCAAGAAAATTATGTAAAATATCGAAGCATTTTCTTGATCTTAGCAGCTGTGCGTGTTGGTCATAGTTAGAAATATAATCATAAACACGTTATCTGAACCGAAGTTTGGCCGATAGGGTTGCAACATTTGGTCCATGATAAAACTATAGGGGAACAGAAAATTAAAATTAAAATTTTAGTTGCACTCGTGTCTTTGACACTCGCGAATTCCTGCAGAACAACATCTTCTTCAGCAAGTAATATGAGGCAGTCATCGCCTTCTAGCTCTGCGTCAAAGACCCATAAAATTAAAGAGATTCGATGTAGAGATAATTCCGGTGACCGTGAGTTGAAGATCTCGCGTTCAAACGTAGATTTGCCCTTTCTCGCCTATAATGTCGAGTTTAAGTTTAGAGGGCGTGTTGTGTCTGAGTTAAGTAATGCACCGATTTTTCAAAATGAAGCAAATCGATTTAGCGTACAACTTCCATCGAAAGACGAAGATGATAATGCAATGATTGTGACTGCAGGCGTTCTATGGGATGGTTCGAAAGCGGAAGGATTCTATCAGCAAGCGGCAAATAATGGCGGCAGCCCACTTCCTGCAGCTGAGTTTGAATCATGTGCTGTTGTTGAGGACGCGACAGCAAATGGGGCAGCCAGTGGCCCACGCAAAATTCAAGACATTCGATGTGTAGATGACACAGGTGATCGAGTTATGACAATCAAAAAATCAGAGAATGAACTTAGCTTTCCAAGCTTTCACATCTCCTTCTCATTCAGAGGCCAGAATTTTGCCAAAGTTACGGATGCTCCGGTAACAGTCAATGATGGCAAGCGATTTACAGTTGAAAAAAGTGCTACAGTCGACGATGAACCTGACACATTAGTGACAGCAGGAGTCGAATGGTCGGCTAACGGTGTTAAAGGCTTTTATCAACAAAGTGCAAATGGAGGTGCCAGTCCACTTCCTGCCACTGAGCTTCCTTTTTGTTCTGTGACTCAATTGTAAACAAGGTTTGAATGATTAAAGGAATACTAAAACCACGAGTTAAATCGTGGTTTTTTCAATTGTTCTCAACTTAGCGGATCTCGATCGCGGATTTTCCTCAATCTCCTTGTCACTAGGGATATCCGGAAAGGAACCAATTTTTTTTGCTTTGGCGTTTGTGAGGACTGCAATCTGATCAGCTGTAAGAGGAAGGCCTCTCGGAATCAAATTGGATTTTGACTTTCCGCAGAATTCTAAAAATTTCTCTTTGACAATTCTGTCTTCCAAAGAATGGAAGCTAATGATTGACATTCTACCGCCCACATTTAAGGACGCGAAACCATTTTGAATCAGATCTGTAAGTTCTTTAAGTTCGTCATTTATAAATATTCTCAAAGCTTGAAAAGTTTTCGTTGCAGGATGTTTCTTGCTTTTTTCCTTCCAAAGGCGCGCTCTCTCGATGAGGTTTGCAAGATCCAACGTCGATTTGAAAGGCCGCAATTTTCTATAGTTGCAGATCAGGTGTGCAATTTGTCTGGATTTGTGTTCTTCACCAAAATGATAAATAACGTTGGCGATGTCTTCCTCTGATCCTTCATTTAGAAATTCAGCAGCAGACTGCCCATCACGATCATTCATTCGCATATCTAAAGGCCCGTCGTGAACGAAGGAAAAACCACGATTGGGCTGATCAATTTGATGACTGGAAACGCCTATATCAGCAATAATTCCATGGACCCCAGAGGGTAGGTTTAGGGCGTTTATTCTTTCTTTGAACTGGGAAAAAGGAGCATCAATCAAAGTGAGTCGCCCAGCTTCAATCTCCTTTGCAAACCTCTTTTGAGCATGGTGCAAAGCGTCGTGGTCTCGATCAAATGCAATAACGTGACCGGTGGGGCCGACTTTCTGCAGTAGTAAATCCGTATGTCCACCGCCACCTAAGGTGCAGTCAACAACGGACTTACCGCTAATTTCACCCAATGAATCTACCGTTTCATGAAGTAACACCGTAATATGATTAAAATCGTTGGACACTTGAAATCCTTTAATGATTCAATTTATGCAATAACAACAACTTCCAAGTTATCATGTCTTGAAGCCGAGAGTCTGTCATACAATCCAATTCAAAACGATTCAGAACTGACGAAAACCCCGCCCCTCGTTGCCCAAAAAAAATTAATTTTAATTCAAAAGATGCAATTTTTGCCATTTTGCCAACTGTTTTGGGGAATGAGCAGATTCCCAGATGCGCATAACCACCAAATGTGATCATCCTGCAAACCTTGCCAGATCGTTAGTTTTTGGAAAATGTGACTATGATTAAGCATAGTCACAAGTGAATTGTAGCCAGAAACATTGGTCAAAATTGCCTTGTCATCTCGACTCTTCAAGGCATTGAGTCAATTAAAGGCCCTGCGAATTGATCCGAGAAAATAAGCGGTGTTTTGTAATTAACTTTTTATGGAGGTGTGTCAATGAGGTTTAACTGGAGGAGTCACTTAGCTGTGACGGCCTTGGCCGCATTCTCGCTCTTGCCGTTTACTGGATGTTCCAGTCAACAGCAACAGGCGAGCGATGAGGTTCAGGCAGAAGAAGGAGAGGGGGGTCAGCAAGGAGCGGAAGCATCTGAGCAGACTCAAGAAGGAACCCAAGAGGCCAGCCAACAAGGTGGTCAAGAAGGTGAAGAGACAGTTCAAGGACAAGAAGGTGACCAAGAGGGAAGCGAAGAGGTTGTTAACAATGTACCTGCAGGCGAAGGTGAGATGCAGACCATTATTAACGAAATGGGCGCAAATCCAGAAGCTGTCGCAGAGACAAATCCTGCTGCTGCCGCTGGCGAAGGCGCAGAATTGACCGAAGCGGTACCTCCAGCTGAAGAAGCCGTAGTAGAGGCGCCTGCTGAAGGAGCCACAACTCCTGAGGCACCTGCTGCAACGACAGAGGTAGCGGCTTCTTCCATTCAGGGACTTCCTGAAATGGGATCAAAGATGCCGTATGTTGTTGAAAAGGGAGATACTCTTGGCAAAATTTCGGCAAAAATTTATGGTGACATGTCACGATGGAGAGATATTAGCTCTCTAACAGGACTCACAAACCCCAACCAAATTTATCCAGGCGACGTAGTTTATTTTGCTTTGGACGAATCAGCAGTTAATTTTGCATCAAACTATAGCTCGATCAAAAGAGCCAAAGAAACAGTCCAACAAGGTGATACTTTAGCTAGTATTTCCAGTCGCGTTTATGGAACAAGCAAAGGATGGCGTCATATTTGGAGACAAAATGACAATATCGATAACCCAGACCAACTTGAAGTCGGCATGCCGATATATTATGTAGAAAAAGATTCAGTTAAAACAACCTTCAACAGCAAATCTATCAATTCAAAACTAACTCTTAACAGTGCATCTGTAAAAGCCAGCAAAATTGTAAAAACCAGCAAATTAGTACTTAAAACCGTTAAATCGGCATCAGTTCTAAACGTTTGATCGAGGAAAACTGGAGCACACCAGATATTTTAGTGCCATAGGGATTGAAAGACCCGGAATCAATCAAGCTCTTAGGTCATAAAGACTAACATGCATTGAATGATTCAATAGAGACTCAAAGATTAAGATGTAAAGGGATAGGCTCAAACCAAACTGAAGTTTTCAAGTTTTAAGATTGATTTGGACAAGCTAGCATGGCGCCAAAAACCGGAACCAAAATCGATCTAAGAACGACTTAAACTAGTTTCATGAAGGCAATCCCTTAACTCATATCCTGCCTAATCATAACAAAGTAAGCCTCTGAAATAATTAACTAAGCCTGAATAGTCAAACATTAATATGACTAGGTGACTAGGCACATGAATAGTCATTTTGAACCGGAAAAGTTGCTTAATCAGATTTAATTTAACGCGCTTATTATAAGACTAGGAATGAAAAACGCGGTAACCATTAGGACCGGGACCAACGATGCAATTTGAAATGGTCTCATTGTCTAAAATGCGAGACCCTTCCATTAAGATTGAATTCTCAATCGTGACATTTCTACCAATTTGGCAGTTTTTATCGATAATCACAGTCCCAACCTGCTGTAAAGATGAAGGAATTGATGTTGTTGAATGAACGAGACATAGCGGTGTTGTCTCGGTCCTGCCTAGAATGGAGGATCTTTCTGCAGATGCCAATGTTATTAGTGACTTAGAGCAATCCCAAAGACTTTTTGGAGTCCCGACATCAGCCCAAAAACTTTGATCTAATACACCTGCTACCTTGAAACCTTTAAATAGGGCTTGCCGAATAGATTCAATAATATCAGATGGCCCATTTTTGGGAATAAAATCAAAGAGTTCACTTGATGCGCAGTAAGTCGAGCCAAATGTGTAGGCCTTGATATGCTGGTCAGAAGTTGAAAATTCCTTTGCAATTTCAATAATTTCCAGTGCACCACTAGGCGATTCTTTGGCCCATACGGCCCTATCTTTACCATTGTGACCTGGCCTTAAGGACATTGTGACAAGTGCGTTTGAATTTTGGTGATGACCCAAAAGGTTTGGAAAGTTAATCCCAGTTAGAATATCACCATTTAAAACCAAGAAGTCGTCTGACTTCAGCCATTCTCGAAAAGGATTAAAAGCGCCTCCGGAGCCAAGGATTTCCGGCAATTCAATTGATAATTTAAGACTAGGACGATCGTAACGTTCTATAAATTTTGCGATCTTTTCACTTAAGTAATGCGCGTTGATTCCAATGGATTCGATTCCAATAGATTGAATGCGACCAATGGCTGCCGCCAAAAGTGGTTGTCCCAATACGGGTACCAATGGCTTGGGAATGATGTCTGTGATGGGCCTAAGTCGGGTGCCAAAACCCGCCGCCAGTATGATTGCTTTCAAGTTTTTAAGGCCTTATTTGGGGAGGAAAACTTTGTTGGTAGAGTTTCCTCGAGAATTTCTAAAAGTTTGCCAGATAAAAAAGGCCATCTTGAATCAAAAACAAGGTTGGGGTCCAAAGTTTCAAGAGCTGGGGCAACATTTTTTAAGTAATCCCCTTTATGCTTATCGACCGTTAAGTATCCAAAACTTCCGATAGCCTTTAATTGTCTTTGAAGGAGCATGGGCCTCCATTGCGATTTGCATTCATCTGCAATTTGAACCCCAAATTTTCCTTCGAACGCCTCGATTCCTCGGTCAATAAGGCTGCGTCTTTGATCTTTAGAAAATGGGACATATGAGTCAAAACATAGGCTTACAAGATCGTAGCTAACTGGACCCAAACGAGCGTCTTGAAAATCGATAACTGCAATTTTTGAATCCGCAACCATGACATTTCTGGAATGAAAGTCACGATGTACGAAATAACGAGACCCGGACGATAAAAATTTGGATAAAGATCTAACATCATTAGAAAATTTTATTTTTTCTTCACCCTTTAATGGGCGTTTACATACACCTTCCATGTATTTGGTAACAAAGAAGTTGAGCTCCCAAGTA
>JAPLFV010000245.1:28640-43841 GCA_026390495.1 Pseudomonadota bacterium
TGGAGATCCGGATGGTCTAATAGAAATGAATTTGCTTAGAGTTTCTATACAGTCAAAATATAATGGCAACACCTTTGAAAGGTCGCCTTGTTTGACACACTCGAGAGCCTTTGTCTCAAGCATGACATCGCCGTAGTCTTCAATGATCAGTGCCCCGTGGTCTCTCATTGTAACGACCGGCTTCGGCACTAAAATATCAAATTCGCTAAGGATCCCACTCATTTCAATCCACTCGTAAGTTCCCGCCTGCAAATGATTTAAGTCACTTCCAGATAACTGCATAAGAACATAGGATTTTTTTGTGTTTGGATTGCATATCCTATAATAGCAGCGGTCGGAGCCATCGCCTGCCAACCAATCCACTGTCAAATCAGTAAGACCCAAAGCTTCTGCGATCGCTTTCGGGGGCGGGGGGCTTAAGCGGCTCTTTTGCGGTGCCGACGACAATCCAGCATTAGTGCTTTCGTCATGGGATGAATGGGATGTTGACACAAACTCCTCCTATCAAAATACTGTCAACCTGGTCAGCCAACTCAGAAAATAGAGAACTTCTGAAGGGCGAGGAAATCATTAAACGACGACTAAGTCGACCAAAGGACCAAGTGATATCTCTAGCTTACCATCTTCTGAGGTAAATAGTTCACCATCCAAGGTGTATTTTTGCCTTCGACCTTCCGCAGATTCTAAAATGAGTTTTTTGGTCACATGACTTAGTTTTCCAAAAGACTCGCCCTCACCATTGCGAATAAATGCCAAGGGGAGCCTCCAAACGATAGCTCTGGCTGAAATATTTAAGGAAAAAAACTGAAATTCGTCCAGGGACCTTCGCGCTAACGGGAAAAGCTTTGGGCCGAGGGGCATCTTTTCGACCGTTGACGCCATAACGGCAATTGTCTTCTGGGTGATCTGAATCGCATTATTTGGGCCATATGTTAACTTATAGGTCCACTCGCCTATCAACTTGCGAAACTTTTCAAACGACCATAGGTACCAAAAATGAATCTTTACAATGAGCCAAATAGCCCCCAAGGGTCCAGTTTTGTTTTTGTAAAATTCCTCTAAGTAGTTAGCGACCAGGCCGTTTCCAAACAAAAACCCGTAATGACCCCCAACACAAAGGGTTCGGTATGTTGTGATAGTGGAGGGCCTTAGACCACTTAAGCTTTCAATATATCTAACCAGAATTTGCTCGGGATTCCCTGAGACACCGATATTCTCTGCAAGAACATTGATGGTTCCGCCCCTTAGAATGAGAAATTTTGGCAAAGGCTTCTCTCCGTATGCTTGAATCATCGCAGTCAGGGTACGATTTATGGTGCCGTCGCCTCCATTAACCGCAACCACCGCAATATCACTATCCTTGAATTTTTGAGCAACTCGAGCCAAATCAGCCAGAGAGTTCGTTAATTCAAGATTTCCGTGCTCACCTAATATATAACCTAAAAGTCGCTGACGTTCAGGGTGTCGCTTATTTAATTTAGAATGCGGATTTGTTATGATCCCGATTCTCGACATGATTGGGCCTTTGTTTTCATTAACTATATAGTTCAAATTTGCAAAAAGGATTAATTCCGAGTGCCAGATAAAAGGAACAAATCGAATCTTCCTGCAGTCGTCTCCGGTAATAAGTTACCAGCGTCTCAGTCCCCACTCCAGGCTTATCTTCGTGAAGTCAATAGGTACCCTTTGTTAACTCCAGAGGAAGAATATGATTTAGCGATTTCCCATTTTGATCAGCAAGATCGAGAAGCTGCACAAAGGTTGATTACCTCAAATTTGCGTTTAGTTGTAAAAATAGCCAATGAGTTCAGAACGGGCTCCACGAGTGTCTTGGATTTGATTCAAGAAGGCAATTACGGACTCATGCAGGCCGTCAAAAAATTTAATCCCTATAAGGGAGTCAAGTTGTCCAGTTATGCAGCTTGGTGGATCAGAGCATTTATTCTGAAGTTTCTTATGGACGCAAAAAGCCAAGTGAGAATCGCTACCACTGCAGCACAAAGAAAATTATTTTATAATTTAAGGCGCGAAACAGACAAACTTCTACAGCAGTATGAAACGGCTGATCCAAAATTGTTGGCCGCTGCAATGAACGTTCGAGAAAAAGACGTACTTGATATGCAAATGCGTATGCAAGGCGGCGATGTTTCTTTGGATGCTCCAGTCGGTGACGATGGTACTCTTCGTTCTGAGACAATGGGCTTAGAGGATCATGAGGAACGAGTTGATGATCAGATCGCTCACGGCGAGTTAATGAATATTTTTGAAGACCAACTCATTGCGTTTAAGGCAACTCTGAAAGATCGCGATCTGGATATTTTTAATGATAGATTGCTTGCTGAAAATCCGCTTACGCTTCAAGAAATTGGTGATCGATACAAAATAACGCGTGAAAGAGCTCGACAGATTGAAGCTAGAATTATGAAGGCACTTAAAGACTTTGTTAAGAAAGACAGATCCATCAGTGAGCTTATGCCTGATGCAAAGCAAGTCGATATTCAAATTTAGATTTTATGCGGATTCAATTTTTGATTAATTTGGAACTCAAAACTATTGCAAAAGAGCGGATAGACTCTGAAAATATACTAAACAAACGGGGTGTGGGCATGAGGACTAGGGATCAAGGAGCATCTTTAGTTGAAGTTGTCATTGCGATGGGGTTAATGGGAATTCTCTCTGTCGGTATTATGAAATTTTTCGATAACAACAATCGTATGGTCCAAAATACAAATATAAAAATGGACAAACAAGCAATTATACTAGATTTGCAATCTCGTGCTATTTGCCCGGATCAGGCAATTCTACTGGCCTCTTGTGGTGCTCCAGGAGTACTTGTTGACCTTAAAGATGCTGCTGGAAAAATTATTGTTAGCAAAAACGGATCGAAGTTCGGCCATTTTACTGTAAGAGCTGAATGTAATAGCAGTAAGAATGCAATTGTTATTCGGCTGACCAGGTTGAGTGATTCTGGAACGGTCAATTCTACGAATGATGCTGATTTTAAGCCAGATCCATTGACCTCAAAAATTATAAAATGGACAGATCCTGGATCGCTCGGACAACCAGTTGGCACCAATTTTTGCTCCGGATCGTCAAATGGAGCAACGACCTGGGTGGCCATGGAATATGACGGGTCGTTTAAGGTTGGTTGGCAACTGTTTAGCCTGATTAAAGGTAATTTGAGTCCAGACGAATATTGCATTAGTAAGGGATTTAAAGGTGCGGGAGGAGAGTGTAAGCATGACAACATTGAACCACATGGATATAACGGACAAGATTGGGGATCGGGATTCTCTGGTCAGGCGTCGTATCAAGCAACAAAATTTACTCAGTCACCATTCAACGGTCGGTGGGGTATAAGTTGTCCAACACATTACTTTCAAAAGCCAGATTTTATCACTTGCAATAATTGATTTCTGTTGCGAATTCATCTATTGGAACTAGATATTGCAAATTTGATCGAAAATTGATCCGCTATTAACATGTGAAAAAATTGTTTCCTAATTTACTTTGTTTTAGGCAAGAATCCCGAAAATTTACAAATGGCTTCAATGATCTCAGTCGGTCTTATCGTCGTAAAATATATCATTTGTAGTTTCTTGGAATAAAAAGGCCACTTTTCGCTCTTCATTTTTGGCACGTCACGAACAAAAAACCCGATCTCCTGAGCTGCTGTTGAACCATTGCTGCCAGAATTAAACAAGAGACTACCAGTTTCGAAGACTTGAATCTTGGTGCATTGGTCCCAAAAAACTTCACAGACAACGTCATTGTTAAAAATAAAGGAGCAGGACTCGTGATCGATTTTTACATGCTTAAAACCCGAATCATTCGTTAAATTGGCACGTAAACTAGTCACTAGAAAAAACCCAAGGACAGCGGCAAAGGAGTAACTTGACCAAAGGACGCCCTCATAATTTAGATAAAAATTGTGACCAAAATATATAAGTCCCAGTATTGCAAAAACCATGACCATCATCACCGATACTGAGGCTTTGGTTGACAATAGCACTTCAAAATATTGAGGATCTGTATCTTTCACCTGACGTTTGCCGTTTACCGCTGGGGCGATTTCATAAAAGACAGACCTCTTTGGTTTGCCAAAAAATAAAGCAAAAACGGCAATTCCACCAAAAATATATTGGTCAAGTCCGTCGAACCTATCGTTGACGTAACTTTCAACCCAAGCCGCAATCAATCCGGTTGAAAGTAATAGGTAGAAAAATCGATCCATTGATTACTCGTTTGTAGAAGTAAACCCTCAGCCACCCAATACTATTTTCTTGGAACTACGCCGCTAAGTCCAGCTCTAAGATTTGCAAAAGATGAAATTGTTTTAGCAACCTTTTCTTCTTTTGACGGTGCAAAATTTCTTTCAGAAACCTCGCCGTTTATAATTTCCGGCGGGATTTCTTTGATAAATCGAGACGGCAGCCGAGACGTTTTGTATGCCCCAGTGCCTCGCTCTAGAGCGTATGTCAAAAACAATTTTAGCTTGGCTCTTGTTAATGCAACATAAAACAGACGCCGTTCTTCTGTGATGCCTTGAATTGATCCTATGCTGTTCTTATGGGGAAACAATTCTTCTTCCAAACCACACAAAAACACGAAAGGAAACTCAAGTCCCTTGGATGCATGAATGGTCATAAGTGAGACTCGGTTTGATTTGAATTTGTCATCTTTTTCTGAAATATCTCGATCATTCAATGTCAGGCGATCAAGAAGATCGTGCACGTCAAGTTTACCTTGTTCATTGATCATGTCAGATGCGCAACGACTAAGCCAGCCAGGCAATGACTTCAAATTTTCAATTTTACGGTCTCTACTTGCAGCATCTTTAGTATGTTCTCGAATATCACTGACTAAACCAAAACGTCTGATAACTTCGTCTCCAAGTTGTTGCACTTGTTCTGGTGTATCGATTTCCAATGCTTGTATCGTCGACAGTTCGCCAATAAATTCGTTGAGTGCATTGAGACTTTTGGAGGTTAAACCAAGCTCTGCCGATAATTTCTTTGCCTGCAAAAATGGAGAATGGCCGGATGCTTGACAGGCAGCCTCAATTTTTTCAAGTGATTTGATGCCGATTCCTCGATGCGGAGTATTGATAATACGCCAAAAGGCAAGTCGATCGTCAGGTCGAACAATCAGGCGAATATAGGCAAGAAAATCCTTTACCTCTTTGCGTTCAAAAAAACTGGACCCACCAAAGGTTTCATAGGGAATACCTAGTTCTCTTAACGCTAACTCTATGAGTCTTGCTTGATTATTTGCTCGATATAAAACCGCAATTTCTTTTGCTTGACCACCTTCGCCAATGAGAGACATGCACTTCAGTGCAATCCATTTTGCTTCGTCTTCTTCATTGGCATTGGGTTCTAGATAAAGGGGGAATTCATGGACGCTTTCACTCCAAAGACTTTTATCTTTCCGTTTCGAATTATTTTTGATGACTTGATTGGCAGCCTTGAGAATTGTGTTGGTGCATCTGTAGTTCTGCTCTAGCTTGATAAGTACGGCCCCTTTAAACATCGTTTCAAAACGCTCGAGAGTCTCGAACATTGCTCCACGCCAAGAATAGATGGATTGGTCATCGTCACCTACGACACAGACGTTATTATGCTTGGACGCGACCAACTCCAAGAGCCTCAATTGACCTTCGTTAGTATCTTGAAATTCATCAACCATGTAGTAGCGGTAACGATTTTCCAGCTGAGCCCTGACTTCTGGAAAGTTTTCTAGAAGAGTGACACATTTAAATATGCAATCATCGAAATCTATCATTCGATTGAGCTTGAGCTGACGCTCGTAGAGCTCGTAGGCCTTGGCACAAGAATCTCCATCAAGGTTTAGCATTAAATGCATACTTCGTTGCGCAAATTCATTTGGCGTCAGAAGCGCATTCTTTGCCCGTGATATGGCAGCATGGAGAGCCTCAAGATTGACGCCAGTCAACGAAGATTCCTCTTTTATCGCTCTCCCAAGCATGTCAAGTTGATCGGAGGTGCCGGCCAATGAAAACTTTTTCGGAAGTCCAAGTCTGGTTCCAAACTCTCTTAAGATGAGAAGGCAAAAACTGTGAAAAGTTCCGATACGAATCTTGCTAGCACGCTCTTTTCCGACAAGTTCTCGGACCCTGTCGGCCATTTCACGAGCTGCTTTATTTGTAAACGTCATAGCCGCAATGGCTTCTGGTGCGATTCCTCGGTCTAACATGTGAGCAATGCGGAAGGTAATCACACGTGTCTTGCCCGTTCCCGCACCGGCAAGGATGAGAGAAGGACCAACAATCGTCTCGACGCCTCGACGTTGTTCAGGATTGAGTGAATCTAGATCTAACATAGTTGGACGATGGTGCCATAAGTTGGCTAATTTTCATATGAAACACCATAGAACGAACGGAGTCTAATGTTCAAAAAAGTATTTAAACCGTTGTATTTATTTACAATTATTGCCTAGAGGTGTGCCACTGTTTCAAGGATGAAGGTCGATATTTGGTTGCAATCATTGTGCTATCAGAGTAAGCATCTGGGACGTTTTTGTTTCTAAGATTCACCACTTAATAATTTGGAGCCACCTCAAATGTTTAACCTTTTTTCTGATACCGCATTTGCACAAGCAGCAGCACCTGCAGCCCAACCTAGTATTTGGGAAATGATGGCTATGCCATTAGGACTTTTGGCGATCATGTATTTTTTTATGATTCGCCCAAATCAAAAGAGAATGAAAGAGCACAACAA
Organism: Pseudomonadota bacterium; assembly: GCA_026390495.1. Taxonomy (GTDB): domain Bacteria; phylum Bdellovibrionota_B; class Oligoflexia; order Oligoflexales; family RGVZ01; genus CAMDKS01. Next base: position 35,381 of record JAPLFV010000245.1, read on the forward strand.
TTTTCTTACTAATATGAAAGCTGGCGACGAAGTTGTGACGACTGGTGGAATCATTGGACGAGTGAAATCGGTTCAAGAAACTTTTGTTAGCATTGAAATTGCTTCTGACACAGTCATTAAAGTTGTTAAGTCGGAAGTTTCTGGACTGAGCACCAAAGGCGCTGCGGTCGCATCGGCTACTGCAAAGGCATAAAGGAAGACATAACCGGTCATTTCTCGATTAATTGACTAAAGTCGAGATTCATTTTCAGGTTTGCGGTATGATGGCTAAGGACAAAAGTTCCTTGGCCATTTTTTATTTGTAATTTTCTTATTTGTAATTTTCTAATCAAGGAGACCATGGATGGCTCAATCAAATTATTTCATGCGCCTAAAAAACATTGGACTCATTTTAAATGTTATTGCTTTCGGCACTTCCGCTATGTGTGTTTATGCAGAGGAAAATAACCTCGCCGGCATTCCAGAAGAGTATCTGACGACAGGCGAACAAAGCACCGCTTTGTCTAACGGAGGATCTTTGAGTTCCGCTGGCTATTCAGCAGTAAGGTCTAACCCAGCCATGCTGGCAGTAGATCGTATTTATACCTTGGGCGGAGGCTATCACTGGCCTGCCAAAGGGAGGGAGTTTTACGAAGCGGGTGTTGTTGATGGGCGTACGTCAAGCATTGCAGCGGGGTTAATCTATACCAGCAGTATGGATGACTATGAAGGGTCTTGGAATTCAAATGGAGAGATAAAGTTAGGCGATACTCCTGTTAAGCGCCGTGCAACGGTTGCTCTGGCTTATACCTTTAAGACGATTGCGTTTGGAATCAACGGAGGATTTGTCGAAACAGCCAATCCAGATTCAACTTTTAATAGCGATGCAGATCGCGTGCGGGGCTACACTGCAGGACTTGGAGCCATGGCTGGAATCACAAACAGTATTCGTGCGGGATTGTCGGTTGAGAATCTCCTCAATAAAACCGTCGAATATGCCGCCCCAACTATCTATCGTGCAGGAGTCGCTTGGGCCGTAAGTAAAGATATCAATATCTATTTGGATTATCGTTTGAGAGATGCTGTTTTTCTTTACGAAGGACGTGCCCCAGATTTAGGGCTGATCAATTCAGCTAAAAAGAAAAATGAAGGTTCTGATCAGGAACAGGCCCTCATGGTTGGCGGCATGACTAAAATATACGATTTACTTCGTTTAACTGCAGGTGCATCGTTTTCTAATTCTGGTGTAAAGGACACGATTGCAACCAGTGGTGGACTTGCCCTTGTTAATAAGGCCTTTAACGTATCTTATAGCGTACAGAAACCAGACTCCAAGCTTGCCGAATTGCACCATGCGGCAAGTTTGGGCTTTGATATGGCTCTATAAATATCAGTTAGAAATTGACTTACTGCGATCAATGTTGCTCAAGGAAAAATAAAAATGAATCCAATAAGAAGAGTGCTGCCATCTGGTGTTGAAGTTTTGGTAGCACCTCGCCATGGTGCTAAAGTGGTATCGGTTCAGATTTATGTATGGGCCGGTTCGTTGCACGAAAATGCAAATGAAAAGGGCGCCGCCCATTTCATTGAACATATGCTTTTTAAAGGTACGACTAAGCGAAAAGTTGGTGAAATTGGCACCCTGATTGAAGCGGCTGGTGGAGATATCAATGCCTATACGACATTTGATCGTACGGTATATTATTTAACTCTCCCCTCATCATCCCTAAAGCTTGCGGTGGACGTTCTTTCGGATGCGGTTTTGTTTAGTACGTTTGATCCTGGAGAGCTTGAGCGCGAACGAGAAGTCATTCTTGAAGAGATTCGACGTGGTAATGATGATCCAGGCTCACTGGTTGGCAAAAAAATATTTTCATTGATGTACCCGGGCACTGAGGCTGGTCGGCCTATTATTGGGTCGACAGAATCAGTGTCCGCAATGTCTCGAGATGACTTAATGGGCTTTTATCAACGTCATTATGTGAAGCCAAAAATTTCGTTAGTTATCGTCGGAGATGTAGATCCTGAAACCGGATTCTCACTTGCCGAGGAATTTTTGGAAAAGCCAGTGATTCAAAACAAGGCGCTTTCAAGCTTTGAAGTTACACCTGTTTTTAGACCTCAATTGGGCGGTGGTTCTTCCATCATCCTTGGCGACTATCAACAGACTCGTGTCGAGATTGCGTTTCCTGGCCCGTCGATGACAGATCTAGATGGACTCTATGTTGATCTTGCAGCTTATATTCTTGGTGGAAGTGAAATGAGTCGCCTACAAAAATCATTACGTGATCGAGACGGACTCGTTACAGCTATAGGTTGTTCTGCCTATAGCCCAAGTTTTCGTGGAGTCGTTGAAATGAGTGCCACAGTCGAGGGGGATGGAGACCAAATCCTCAAAGCAATCTCCGGCGTCGGGCGAGAATTAGCTACTTTCCTAAAGAAATCTCCAGCAACAACTCAAGAAGTAGAGCGGGCACGGGCTGCATTTAAAATCAACCGTATTCATCGTGAAGAAACCGTTGATGGAGTCGCACGAGCTGTTGGCCTTTCTCTAATGACCCCACTCAAGGAACGATTTGAGGATGTTTACGATGACATTAGTTCAAAAGCAACAACGACAGACGTGATGAATGCTATGAATCGCTGGTTTGATCCTAATCACTTGGCGGTTGTGGTGTTGGGGTCAAATAATTTAAAGCTAAAAGAATCAGATTTAAAAAAGGCATTTGATCAAGGTTGGAATGAAATATCAGATTCGATTAAGAGTAAAAAATCCGATGAAGCATTTCTTCATCAAGCCTTATCCGACAACGTTCAACATTTAAAGCTGAATAATGGCGTAAAACTAATTTACCGCCATCTCCCGGATGCCAAGATGTTTTCATTGATGGCAACGACTGAGGGAGGACTTCGATTCGAGAAAACGGAATCTGCAGGAATGTTTCATGCAACGGCGGGTATGCTTGGCTTAGCATCAAAAAATATGCCTTATGAAAAGTATACTGGCCGTCTTGAAGATCTAGGAAGTGTCGTTTCTGGATTTTCTGGAAAAGATAGCTGTGGCTGGGAAGTTCATTCTATTCTAGAGAATGTCGAAGAAACCTTAGGCCTTTGGTGTGATGGATTTTTAAATCCAGTCATTCCGGAGGACCAGTGGGCCAGTCAAAAGCGCGAGACACTACATTCAATAAAAATGCAGCAAGACTCTGCAAGCTATCGATGCATGCGTCTCATGAGTCAAGAGCTTTATGGGGATCATCCCTATGGCCTTCCTGTTGTTGGTTGGCCTGAGGCCATACAAAATTTTGAAGCAACTGGGATGACAAAATTTTATCATGATTGGAGAGATCAGGGCCCTTGGGTTATCGCCTCCTCTGGAGCAATGAATGCGGATGATCTTTTGAACCTATTGAATAAAAAATTGGCGTCTTGGAAACCGAACTTGGCAGGAAAAAGAGTCCCAACTGGGAGGCTTTCACCAAGAACTGTCGACGTGAAGATTTCCAACCAAATGGATAAGGAACAGGCACATATTGCAATTGCTTGGAAAGGCATCAATTGGAGTGACACAGATAGACCGGCACTAGATGTCCTGATAAATATTCTTGGAGGTCATGGTGGACGTCTGTTTGTCAAACTGCGCGATGAGCAAAGTTTAGCCTATTCAGTGAGTCCCCTATCCAGTCAAGGCGTTGATGCTGGGATCGTTGGAGCCTATATCGCATGTAATCCTGAAAAAATTCCCAAGGCCATTGAAGGTATGGAAAAGGAGTTAAGGCTTATTGCAAATGAATTGGTGACAAAGGCCGAACTAGATCGAAGTAAGCAACATATTATTGGCAGTCATGAAATTAATTTGCAACGCACGTCGTCGCAGGCCATGACCATGGGTCTGATGGACCTTTATGGGCTAGGTTGGGATGACTATAAAAGATACCCAGCAGAAATTTTAAAGGTAAAAGAAGAAGACATTCTTCGTGTCGCCAAACGATTTTTCTCAAGTCCCGCTACCGCAAAAGTAGTGGTTGGGCAGCAAAAAAATTCCGCCTCTGACTCATCGACGTAGACAACTCTAGAGTCCTCAAAGGTTACATGCTAGAATAACTCATTCAGAGTATGAACTTAGGAGAGGTCTATGGCTCTTTGTGACCGAATTATAGGGAATGGTGTTGGCGCTAAAGCTGTTGTGGCAATAACTGGATTGATGCTGACAGGTTTTGTCATGGCACATCTGTCTGGAAACTTGTTGGTGTTTGCAGGCCCAGAGGCTTTCAACAAATATGCAGCTGGATTGAAATCATTAGGCGGGATCCTTTGGGTCGCTCGCCTAGGGCTTTTGGGGATTTTTATTTTGCATCTAGGGTTGGCCATTCGCCTTAACCTAGAGAATAAAGCCGCGCGCCCTCAGAAATATGTCAACGAGGCGACGATGGAAGCCACGTTTGCATCGCGGTACATGGTGCAAACAGGGCTTTTGCTTTTTGCTTTCATAATTTATCACTTAGCTCATTATACGTTTCGCGTTGCAAGCGATGACGTTAACGCAGTTCCTGCAGAAGACGTTTATGGAATGGTCATTGCTGGTTTTTCAAATCCTATTGTTTCTGGATTTTATGTTTTAGCGATGGCGGCTCTCGCAATGCATCTAAAGCATGGAGTGAGTAGTGCCTTTCAAAGCCTTGGAATCTATCATCCTAACTTGAATGTTGTGACTCAAAAATTGGGTCCCATTATTGCCGCAATTGTGTTTGTTGGTTTTGCTTCAATTCCAGTTTCAGTTTTAATGGGCTGCATTAAATAGCTGTCCATATAGTGTTGTTGACGTTTTGGCTCTATAAACCAAATGAGGACTTTATATGAATTTAGACTCTAAAATTCCCTCTGGACCGCTCGAAGAAAAATGGGAAAAACACAAATTTGAAATGAAACTTGTGAACCCTGCAAATCGACGAAAATACGATGTCATCGTTGTAGGCTCAGGTTTAGCCGGAGCATCTGCTGCCGCAACTTTGGGTGGACATGGCTACAATGTAAAATGCTTTTGTTTTCAAGATAGCCCTAGAAGAGCTCATTCCATTGCAGCTCAAGGCGGCATCAATGCAGCAAAAAATTATCAAGGTGATGGCGACTCCGTTCATCGCTTGTTTTATGACACCATCAAAGGTGGAGATTTTCGCGCTCGTGAAGCGAACGTACATCGCTTGGCAGAAGTCAGTCGCAACATCATCGATCAATGTGTTGCTCAAGGAGTTCCCTTTGCACGAGATTATGGCGGCCTATTAGACAATCGCTCATTTGGTGGAGCTCAAGTTAGTCGAACATTTTATGCCCGAGGGCAAACTGGGCAGCAGCTACTTTTAGGTGCTTATTCAGCCCTGAACCGTGAGATCAATCGCGGATCTGTCAAAATGTATTCTCGCACTGAGATGCTTGATGTGGTCGTCGTTGATGGTAAAGCTAGAGGTATTATAGTCAGAAATTTAATTACAGGTGAGATCACAGCACATACTGCTCATGCTGTAATATTGGCATCTGGTGGATACGGAAACGTTTTCTATCTGTCTACAAATGCGAAAGGCTGTAATGTTACAGCAACCTGGAGAGCTCATAAACGTGGGGCAGGATTTGCGAATCCTTGCTATACACAAATTCATCCAACTTGCATTCCTGTTAGTGGTGATTACCAATCAAAACTTACGCTGATGTCAGAGTCTCTAAGAAATGATGGTCGAGTTTGGGTTCCCAAAAAGCAAAATGACAAGCGAACTGCGGCAGAAATTCCGGAAAGCGAACGGGATTACTATTTAGAGCGCAAGTACCCAAGTTACGGAAATCTTGCACCTAGAGATATTGCTTCTAGATCAGCAAAAGAAGCCTGTGATTCGGGTCGCGGTGTAGGTCCTGGAGGACTGGGCGTTTATCTTGATTTTGCTGACTCGATAAAAAGGCTTGGCGAAGATGCGATCAAGAAACGATATGGTAATTTGTTTCACATGTACCAAAAAATAACTGCTGAGAATCCCTATAAAACTCCGATGAGAATCTATCCCGCTGTTCATTACACAATGGGGGGCCTTTGGGTTGACTACAATCTTATGTCTAATATTCCAGGCTTGTTTGTTTTGGGCGAAGCGAATTTTTCAGATCATGGAGCCAATAGACTTGGAGCGTCCGCTCTTATGCAAGGACTAGCAGATGGTTATTTTGTGATTCCTTTCACCTTGCCAAATTATTTTGCAAATGAAAAATTTGAGCCAGTCAATGAGTCTGATCCTGCGTTTAAGCAAACACTTGACGAGGTTCAAACTCGGACCACAAAACTTCTCTCCATCAAAGGCAATCGATCCGTTGATAGTTTTCACAAGGAGCTTGGGAAAATTATGTGGGATAAGTGCGGCATGGCGCGCGACAAATCCGGATTGGAAGAAGCGATTAAAAAAATCCCGCAACTTCGCGAAGAATTTTGGCAAAACGTGAAAGTTTTGGGCGACGAAAAGGATCTGAATCAGTCACTCGAAAGAGCAGGAAGGGTCGCAGACTTTCTCGAGTTTGGAGAGCTGATGTGCCGAGACGCGTTGCATCGGGAAGAATCCTGCGGAGGTCATTTCAGGACTGAGCATCAGACTGAAGACGGCGAAGCAAAAAGAAATGACGATAAATTCTGTTATGCTGGCGTTTGGGAATTTAAAGGCGATGGAAAACCTTCAGAACTTCATAAAGAGAATTTAACATTTGAAAATGTAAAACTGGCAACTCGAAGCTATAAATAATTTTTTCGACGGAGCAAATTATGGATTTAACATTACATGTATGGCGCCAAAAAAATTCTAAATCAGATGGCCATATGGAAATTGTGGAAGCAAAAGATGTTAGCGAGCATTCCTCTTTTTTGGAGATGCTAGATGTCGTTAATGAAAACCTATTAGGCCAAGGCAAAGAACCAATCGCCTTTGATCACGATTGCCGCGAGGGAATTTGCGGGGCATGTTCACTTGTGATCAATGGCGAACCTCATGGCCCTGAATATGGGACGACAACATGCCAGTTACATATGAGAAGTTTTAAGTCTGGACAGCATGTGTATATCGAGCCATGGCGGGCTCGTGCTCTACCAGTTTTGAAAGACTTGATTGTTGATCGAACTTCTTTTGATCGCATCCAACAAGCAGGAGGTTTTGTTTCCTCAAATACTGGTAGCCCACAGGATGCTAACGCACTTCCGATTCCTAAACCAGATGCTGATAAAGCTTTTGATGCTGCGGTTTGTATTGGATGTGGTGCATGTGCAGCAGCATGTAAAAATGCCTCACCGATGTTGTTTGTAGCTGCAAAGGTCAGTCAATTAGCAATTTTGCCCCAAGGCAAACCTGAGCGTGAGCGACGAGTATTGGCTATGGTTGATCAAATGAAAAAAGAAGGCTTTGGCAATTGTACAAACCAATATGAATGCGAGGCCGCTTGTCCTAAAGAAATTTCAGTGGAACATATCGCCCGAATGAATCGCGAGTATTTCAGAGCCGCAATCTTAGAAGAGCCTGAAAAACAAGGCCATGGCGGTGATTGAGGTTACGATGTTTATTTTTCAAAATTTTGATCTAGGTTACTGGTGTTAAATGAAGAAGCTTTTTTTAAGCCTACTGTTGTGGGCTGTTATTTTTACTCATGATTTTTTGAGGCCTTTAAAAGCTGACGCAGGTCATGATTTTGGATTGGGAATCCAGGTCGGAAACATGGGTGGTATTACGGGCATTGTAAACCCCGATGAAAGAGCCATGATTCAAGGCGTCATCGGAACATTTTGGTATGACGGCCTACTGCTAGGTGCCGACTATTGCGTAAAATTTCCTGGTGCGTTTAGTGGAAATAATGTTTTAACTCCATACATCGGCGGTGGAGGCTATGCATTTTCTGGATCGTCTTGGAGACGAACCGACCGATATTCTGGATTTGGAGTTCAGATGCCGTTTGGAATATTAGTTGATTTGCCAAAAGTTCCAGTTCATATCTATGCGCAGATTGCTCCTGCAATCAATTTGGTTCCCTTCGCAGATTCTTACCTACAGTTTGCGGTGGGTGCACGATTCCTTTTTTGAGCGCCTTCATTAGTCAGTTATTGCGCTAGATTTATTGATTGCCAGAGATTCAATTTAATTTTTTCAATATCGGCTAATTATTCTCGTCATCTTGAAGCTTAAGGGTGCGCACCATCCTGAACCCGACAGGCGCGTCATCCTGAACCCGACAGGAACGTCATCCTGAACCCGACAGGAACGTCATCCTGAACCCGACAGGAACGTCATCCTGAACCCGACAGGAACGTCATCCTGAACCCGACAGGAACGTCATCCTGAACGAAGTGAAGTGTCCATGGGGATGTGCTAAAAAGAAAAAAGTGTGCCCCAATTTCGACGAGGTCAACTAAAGTCGCCTCAAACTTAAAAAGAAAAGGGGGCACTCAGATGGCTTTATCAAATCAAATCGC
>JAPLFV010000024.1 GCA_026390495.1 Pseudomonadota bacterium
AGTAGAATGTCGCCCAATGATGTTGAAAACTTCAACTGATATTTAATCTTTTCAAAGTTAAATGATGGTAAAACGGCATCAACTTCAGCTTTTCTATTTTTCATATATGTTCCTCAAAATGTTGGAATTCGTAACTACCTAAATTTTAGGTTTTCCAGCAAGACGAACACAATCCATTTTTTATAAGCTTATGAATGCCAAGTTGGAGCCATAAACCTTACCACAAGCATTATTTCTAACAATGGCAAAGCGACAGAATTTAAAATTTAGAGAATTATCCATACGTTAATGGCGTTGTTTCCGGCTAATAACAATGCATATTCTCGAATCACGTCTGACAGACAGAAATAATTCTTTAAATTTCAATATAATCAGCTAGCTGATTTCACTTTTTCATAAGAGGTCCAAGATAGACAATGACTTAAATCAATTGTCTGATCGATCCCAAACACGAAAGAGCCCGACGGCTGGATAGCTTGGCTATTCAAACTTAGATCAATTTGCTGGGTCAGACCAAAATGCCATTTTATCAAATCAAACTTCCTTAAGGACTCTAATTCAACTTTCAAATTATTCCACCAATCTTTACGGCTATTTTCAGAGGTAAAGCCAGTAAACAAGACCTTTCGATCGTCAATACCTGAAGAAACTCCTATGCGACCTAACTTTTGCATATTTTCGGATTTCATCGAGAGAAACGAACCCACCAGGGCGTCATAGCGTCCGGCCGGAAGTGAATCTATATTGTGTGGGCTTCGTCGAATAATCTTCAAGCGGTGACTGAATCTGGAATAAAGGCTCTTAATATGCCTTAAAGTGGCCACATTATCATCGACAATAGTTACTGTTCGGTGCAATCCATCTTCAAGCAATTGCCCAATCAATATCTCTGAACGATTTGCTCCAACGATCAAAACATTGGTACATTCGTCCAACTGTTCTGCTAACTCTTTGGTCCAAGATACAAACGAGGGGGAACCTATACATAACTGGTATAGGCCAGCTGCATATCGACTCTGGTGACTATCGGATTCAATTCTTTTAAACAAATCTTCGAAAAATTTTACTCTTTCATGAACAGAATTAACATTAAGAACAATATTCCATCCAATGACTCGACCAGAAACCCTTTCTAAAATTGGCGACATAATCTTTGTAAAAACAATTCGCCCATAAACACCAGAAAGATAAACGACTCGCTCTCGATCAGTAATTGGCAAAACTGCCTCGCCAAACAACTTTTGCTCTCTGTTTGGGATTCTTTTAAAATTATCTATATGCTTATACCAGTTCGAGACGTTCATACCCCGTTTCAAGGATTCTAACTCAGAAAACACCAGCTCAAAACCAGCATTCCAGTCGATTATTTTTTGGTCCGCGCTCAAAACAAAAGACGGTAAGCCCGATTGGAAAAAAGACTGCTCAGATCTAGGGTCTCGATCATCCCATAATCTGATCTCAGGGCTATACTCTCTTCGATCAGACATTGATTGCAATTTTACTGGTCGAATATCAGATGGAATCCTCTTCTTTTGATTTCGGGAATAAGAAACATCAAGCCATGCATCACGGAAAGCAATTTGTGCCCTATTCATTACATTAAATAGATATCCCATAGTAACCCTCCAAAAGACAAAGCATGACCAAGTTGAATCAGGTCAACTTCAACTAGGAAGATGCAATCCTTGTGCTTAAGTTCTGCAGAAACCGAAGGACCCTGGTCTAAACCTTCATAGAATCAATAGTTATAGAGAGTTAACAAAAGAAGATATGTTGGCACCCCGATTGCATCTTCTCAGTCAACGGGGATTTCCCCAGTCGAATTTAATGTTGCCAAGTTAGTGATCTTAAGGGGATTGGACATGAAAATGATCAGTAAAAACAGCCGAAATCGAGGAAAAGCCATCCAGGCACGTACCGCGACAGTGGTCTTAACAATACTGTCAAACCTTTTGACACCTGTCACACAAGCAAACGTTGTTGGATCTGACATGCAGCTTTTCAATCCGACGACTGATGGATTGGATTTCGTAACTGTAGAGTCCTCAGAAACACTGCTTCCAGGTTATGTAAACTTTGGCCTTTTTATGAATTATGCCGTGAACACACTGCCGTATTTTGAGAAGACCAACGAAAATCAAAATCGATCTAAGTTTAACGACACGATCCTTGCTGCCGATCTGAATGTTGGAATCGGTATCGCAAAGAACCTAAGTGTTGGACTTAGCTTACCTCAAGTTCTAACACAAAGTGTTTCAACTGAAGGTTATCATGGAAAATTCAGAGACAATGGGAATACAGAAATTCGATTAAATACAAAACTAAGACTAATTGGTGATCAAGACGGTGGTATTGCTATCGGTGGCGTTGCAAATATTAATAGAACCAAAGACAATCCTTATGTCGGTGACCCAGCTAGACCTATTTTTACAGCGCAACTTATAGGCGATAAAAAAGTTTCTAGTGCTCTGACACTGGGATTAAACATTGGATACCGATGGAGAAACCCAGGAGAAGCTCTCCCTGAATCTGCTCCGATCAAGCCCATTGAAAATCAAGTTATTGCGTCAACAGCTGCCGCTTACCATTTCGTTGATTATGATACAAAAATTATACTTGAAGTCTATGGAAGTCAGCCTTCGTCTAAAACAGATACGAATACAGATAGAACTGCATCTTCTAGTGAAGCACTCCTAGGAGTCAAACATGATATTGACCACAATATGGCGGTTCATGGTGGATTCGGAACAGAATTGCAACATGGTCTTTCATCGCCCGATTGGCGGATTTATGCCGGCGTTAATTATATGATGGGTCCTAACGCGGAAGAGCAAAAACGAGTAACAATAGACGAAAAGCCTCCTGTTAAAGCTGCAAATCCTTTTGTGGGACCTCCAAAAGCCTACGAACGCGTGATTGTACACGATATACTTTTTGAATTTGATAGCGCGGAGAAAATGGTTGGACCAAGCAAAGACACAATCGCGCAATTGGCAAAATACTTAACTCTTCCACCGTTGTACACAAAACTTGTAGTAACTGGGCATACGGATTCCATTGGGCCATCTGAGTATAACAATAACTTAAGTAGAAACAGAGCTGAAACCATTAGAAAATGGCTTATTAGCCACCATAATATGGACGCAGGCAAAATTGTTGCTGAAGGTAAAGGTGAAAGCGAACCTGTATCTAGCAACGCCAATTACCAAGGACGCCAATTGAATCGTCGAGTTGAGTTTAAGATCTATAGAGATCAAAAGGTTGAGAAGTTTGATCCAAAGAAAATAGAAGTTAAGAAACCTTAAAAGGTTTTTTGCGATAGTTTTTGAATCCAGTTATCTGTTGAACTGTTGTTGATGTTGGTTTTTCACTGCTGATGTTGAAAGGATGTTGTTATGAAAATGAATTTAAATTTAGGTATTGTTCGAATTTCGCTCTTGGCGCTGCTCACGGCCACAGCTTGCAAACAAGCTGGCTACCAAGTGCTGCAGCCAGATTCTGGCGGACCACAGCTGTTTAATGGCCCCAGCACAATCCCTCCAACCGCAAGAATTGAAACTCTCGACAAAGGTGTTTCGGTCACTTGGACATACGTTGGAAACAAAGTCACCGTAAGGCCTACAGCCGATACTCTTGACGCCGATTATCTTGATAAGAGCACTTGCGAGAATCCAGGGATCATTCATGCTGGATATGATCTTGGAAATGGCCAAAAACTTGATAAAGACCGCACCAACTGCGATTCTTTGGCTGCGAGTGAAGTATCGTTTTCAAGCCCAGGCGACTATTTGATTCAAATGGAAGTTAAAAGCCAAGACAATGAAGTTGCATGGGCATCCATGACTTTACGAGTCTTAGATCCCAAAACTCCAAAAGATCAGATCGAAGGCGGCTTTACAATTCACGCTAAACCATTATTGGCACAAGTTAATCAAAGCATTCAATTTACTGCAATCTGCGAATTGAAAGGCAGTCTTACTATTGAGTGGGATTTTGCAGATACGACTACGGTCGATGGCGCAGTTGTACAACATTCTTATACGAAGTCTGGACAGTATCGAGTTAATGCGATTTGTAAAAACTCTGCCGGAAAGTCTCTTCAAGCATCACTTACGATCGTAGTCATCGATGGAGTTGCTCCGAAGCTTCCAGAGGTAGAAATTCCAGTGCCTTCTAAAAATCCAAACACTCCTACTAAAACTGGTTGTGATCCAACCCAAGGTCCATGTCAGACAGGCGCCCAAATGCCTACTGGTGGTAAGACTGTTCCGCAAAGTACAGCAAAAGTTTGGGTCTATGTTCCTAGCTGTGCATGTTACGTCAAAAGCAACTGATAAAATCAAAGTCGTCTTTACGATATAATCCAATGTCAGTACAATCAATCAAAGCCCCCCACCCTGCTGTGGGGAGGGGCTTTTGAACCTCTAGGTGGATTCATATGCCTGTTTATTTATTTGAAAAACAATACTTGATGATCAGTAGAAAAATAGTCTTCTTGCCAGCTATAGCAATTGCGTTATCAGTTCCGAGTGCATTTGCTGCAGAGAAAGAGAATTCAGCCTCGGTCGTCAGGACCAAAAATTCCGAGCCTACACCTCCGTCAATTCAAAAATTGTACGCAGAAAGAAAGGCAAAACCTTTAGGATTAAGTCTTGAGTTAAAATTGGGTGCAGCGACATTCAATGATTTGCAAACTCCCGTTGCCGATATAGAAGTCATGAGAATTGACGGAACGTCAACAGAGCAGGACGTGGGCACACATCAAGGTATTAGTATCGGCGGCGCTTTAAGCTATGAATCCAATTTTAGTTTGGCGACAGTTTTTGGAAAGCTTGATGCTTCTCGAGCGTCAAGCTCAGGACCCATTGGAGCACCTCCTGCGTCTTATATACGTTTGAGTGTTTCGGGTGGATCGCTTTGGAATGTGACTCCCTACTTTAGAATTTTGACAGATATTGAAGCACGAAGGTCGTCTTACAAAAATACAGACAATGGGCATTATATAGATGCGATCTTGTTAGGCGGTGGCTTAGAAGGGAATTATTCAGGTTTTGGAGCATCTATAAAGGCTGGAATGGCACCTGTAAGTCAGACGGGTTATTCGCAATCCGCTGGCTCAGGACTTACAGGGTCTCTTGAAAACACAGAAACAAATTTAAGTGTATTTGATGCATCATTGTCTTACAGTCCTAGTAATGACACAAAATTCTTTAGCAGTATCAATCAAGAGCAAGTTGCTATCAAATTTTCAGGTTTGAATGGCTATCGAAAACTTGGATTGAACGTTGAAAGTGACAATGTCCAAAACTCATCCAAAATTGTTCAGCTATCGACAACTACGATAAATGTTGGCGCTAGAAAAAGTTTTTAGGAAATTGGTGGGTCTAGGAAACTAGTTAAAAAAAATGAATGAAAAACCAGATATGCCTTTAAAATTTTTGGCAGGGTTCTTAATGATCCTTGCAAGCGTATGCGCTGGATTGATCGGAGGAAGATGGATATTCCCATCATATGGTCATGGTGCGGCTGGACTTGTCAATATTTTCTATGGCCTGCTTATATGCTTTACACTTGGCATATGTTTGACCTTCTTGCTAGTTTTGAGGGGATCTAAAAAGCAGATAATTTTGACGATCAGAACTACATTTGTAGTTATGATTGCTGAAGTGGTCGGAGGTTACTTTCTCTATTTGAGTTATGGATGGTAACCGATGCCATCGCGAGATCAATCTGACTCAAGAAGTATTTCTTGGGCAAAGAAAGTCGAATTTAACTGCTACCTCGCAGATTCATCACAATGGACTTTTCGTTGCTGCCGACAAATGTATGAGATAACATGAGCTTTAAAGAAACAT
>JAPLFV010000175.1:0-13910 GCA_026390495.1 Pseudomonadota bacterium
GAAGTTCACTGCCAATCAATAGTTCCTTTGAAACTTGCACCCACGCCGCCAGGAAGAATAGCCTGGCAAGGTAGCTTATCCAACCTTCTGTGAGATATTGTCTAATACGAAGCATTTTAAATTAACAGCTTTGGTTGAGAAATTAGGACTAAACACGCAAACTAAACAAACTTCAAGAGTGTCACGGCCGCGAAAACGGGTCTAAAGAAAGGGAAGGCTAAATATCGCCCCCAGCGACCAACAAGAAAAAACTTTAAAAATAATAATGCAAGACAGGCATAGGTCATTACCACGAAAAAAAGAGTCCAGCCGGATGCAGTCCTGGCTTCAAAAACAAAAAAAGGGAATAATCACAGCTAAACTTGGATTAAGAGGAAACTCAGCTTAATCGCATTGACGCACCATGTGGCGATCATGTTAGAAACCATTTATGATCGAATACCCTGAGTCAAACAAAAGAACTCACGTTACGTCGTGTGTCCCTCGAATACTATTCGTATAGGGTTAATGTGGCCTTTTTGATGACACCACCATGCGTGTGAGTTCCATCAATCCCATAGAAATAGAGCTTCCATGGAACATTTGATCGAGTCCCACTTAAAGAACCTCCAGACATTGGTAAACCACCTCGGCCAAAAACAAACTCGCAATCTTTCCCATCATTTTGACAGTAAATTTTATTATCCTTTTCTGAAAGCGTGCGACCTAAAAGAATGTATTTATCAGTAATCGGGGCTATTCCATAACTACTGTTATAATCACTTCGCCACCAGTTGTATCTTACAGTTACTTTCAAAGTAAAATCGGATACTGCAAAATGCTCTTTAAATTCAAACTTATTCGTGACGATTTCTGGCGCGCCCTCATATATCCATTCCCAGTTCAGATCATTCAGCTCGATTGTTTCGGATTTGAGATTATCTGGCCGCATGCCGACCTCATTTGGAAGGGACTTCTCCACATTAACGGCTCTCGGCGCACCATTATCAGGGTCTACTTTTGAATGTGCTGCTAAATTTTTCCCGACCTGACTCTTAGCACCGTTACCAAACTCTCCACATCCGGCTAACAGACAGGACAGGAATATGAATTTACAAAAAAAACGAATTTTGAAATTAAGGTTGAATCTCATATCTTCAACAATCCCCTTTATTAATTTTACCTAGCTGATCTTAGGCTGAATTCCTACATATTCAAATAACTCACTTTGTAGCTTCAGACTGCCAAAACGCGTCGCATTGGGCAAGCATTGTCAATATTTGCATTTTTTGATTGCGCTCCAGTTTGTTTTAAAAACTGGGTTAGAGGCGAAGCTCAAATTAATCTATCAGTTCGTATGCTATACGACATCTCAACCAAGGCTATCAGCTTAAATCTCCGGCGGTCATCTTAGATTAGGTCGTGTGTCCCTCGAATTAACGCCCGTCTCCCGACAGTTTGAATGCACTCCAATAAGCAGGATGTGAAAAGTAACGCCTTGCTAACAGCTGCGCACTTCTGAGTGCATGGGCCTTACTTTCGCCCTTTGCAATCGCTCCATAAAACCGCTTTACAGTCACTGAACTTGCCACGTCACTGACTCGCCATAAACTACTAATGATGGATTCAGCACCAGCAAAAAACAAGGCGCGATTGAAACCAACAATCTCATCACCTGACGACAATTTTCCAAGGCCTGTTTCGCAAGCAGACAGTGTGATTAAAGAGACCGGCATTCTTAACTCGAACATTTCCTTAACCGTTAGATCATCCGCTCCAGCCAATAGCAAACGAGATGATGACGGATCATGGTCGATAAACTCGCCATGTCCTGCAAAATGGATAATATCGGATTGTCCGCTCATTATTTTGAATTTTGCCTCCGTGGCATCAGCACCAAACAAGACATCGGAATTTGCAAATTTGCGTTTGATGGCCTTAACTTCTCGTCCTGCAAAAGGTAGGTCTAAATCTGGGCCTCGACTTGGATTGCCGAGGGCTCCGATTTTAGACTGAGCCGTTAGCTTACGAGGTTCAACGGGTTCAAACCGCAACATCTCTGCGCTCTCAAGAAAAACAATTGGAAACTCATCAAGCAAGAATTCTGAGCCAACCGGTAAAGAGGCAAAAGGCAAATAATGTAACTCTGCATGAGGAACAATGATTAGATCTTTACCTGAGGAAATGTCTTTTAGTGGTGTTTCAAGAATTTCCTGAGAGATATCCTTTGCCATCGCTTGAACCGCGGCAAAATTCTGCATCAGATCACGATATTTACTGATCAAGCCGGCTAGTTTTTGTCTGCCAATCGGCAGAAGGCCGCCTTTAATTCCCCCTGCACCTATCACCCAATAAGCCGTTTCATTATCTAAAGTCATATATTCAAGTAGAACTGATTCGTTTCCAAGTTTTGCGTTTACCGCCTTTACAGTCAATGGCGTGACTCCCAGAAGAGCCGTCACCTTGGGCCATTTTGCTTCAATCTTTTTTACTGTGGCAATCCGCTCTTCCTTCTTTTTAGCCAAAGATGTTGTGACTTGATTTCTATCTGGACTATCGGCAGGCAGAATTGCAAGTTTTCTCTCTAAAATTTCGATATCACTTCGCAATCTTTTTTCTACATCTACAAGGTCATCGAGTTCCTTCTCACCAAACGTCATGGTTCTTCCACCTAACGCGTCAATAAATGCACGAGCTCTGCCGCGTTCGCTATAGACCCAGGCTTGCTCAATCTTTCCAATCTTCATCAAAGATCTAACAATACCGCCGTAAACATCTTGAACACCGCGATCAGATGCAAATCCTGTTTTAGACGATTCACTTGCAAGGCCAGCACGCAATGATTCAATAATGTCTACAGCCTTGGTATACTCGTCGATGGCCTCTTGGTTCTTTCCTTGCTCTGAGAGTACTGAGGCAGTGGCTGCATATGCTCTCCAAACAAAATCCTGTAAATAGGCCTTTTCAGCTACAGTGCGCGCCTTGATAAAGAGTGAAACTGCTTCGTCGTAGGATTTCTTTTTTAAAGCGATTTCAGCAAGAGCAAACAAAGAATAAGCTTCATTGTGTGCAAGTTTGAGTCTGGAGCTAATTATTAGAGCTTGGTCAGCCGAGTTTTTTGCACCAGAAAGATCTCCCATGAGTGTCATGGTCATTGCTAAGTTGCGAAGGTCATAGGCCTGATCTGCCTCAGACTTTAATTCCTTGTCGATCTTCAAGGCATCCTCAAATAGCTTTAATGAATCCTGCAGAAAGCCTCTTTCTCTTGCCCAAAAGCCAATATTGTTAAGCACCATTGATTCTTTGTCTTTGAATCTAAATGCTTTCGCCTGAGACAATGCATTTTGAAACCATTTGGTCGCCTCTTCATGTTGGCCTAACTTTTCCAAATTCATCCCGTTTAAGTTAGCCACCCCAATTTCAATATTCACCTGAGAAGTCTTGTCTTCAATATCAGGCAGTCTCTTGAAAATCTTTTGAATATAGGCCTGCGACTCCTGAAACAAACCCGCACGGAAATAGGCGTTGGCAACAATCTGAGCTGCCCGCGCCCAAAGAAGCGGCTTATCTTCTGGGTCAATGGAGTTTAGGACTCTTTGTTCCAAAACATTGATCGCCCATTTCGTTTCACCCATAGCCATTAAAGTGTTCGCGCGGTCAATCTGCACATTTGCCAATTTTCCCTTATCTCCAGCATCATCGAATTCCTGATACGCCGCACTATATTGATCTAATGCAACAGGAAAATTATTTAGCCGTTCCTTGTAGACGTTTCCTATGTCCAACAGCTTTTGAGCCGCATCGATCTTGCGACCTTCCTTCTTATATATCGCTCTTGATTTTTCGTAGTACTCAACTGTCTTTTCAAATATTCCGTCAACCTCGTAAGAAAGCGCCACATTGTGATAAAGCTTTGCCATTTCGATTTGATCGTCATCTTTCTGATACCACTTCTCAGCTTCAGAGAAAAATTCTCGTGCCAAAGCCCCCAAATTCGCGCGGTTTGCCAAAATTCCCGCTTGTACCTGCATAGGTGCCAGTGCTTCATCGGTAGCGCCTTTGGCTTTCATAGACGTTATTTTTCTTTTTTGAAAATGAAACGCACCTTGATAATCTCGAGCTTGAAAAAGAGTTTTCACCAGTTCGGTATTGATTCGATCGGCATCATCAAAACGTTTCAGTAATTCGGCATAATGGAGAGCTTCCATGTAATACCGCTTAGTAGACTCAATATCTTTAGCGTCGAGAGCATCCAGCGCTAAATCTTGAACAACTCCTACTTGCTTGGCCGCAAATTTCAATGCATCACTTTCTGATAATCCTAAATGACCAAGAACATGATATCCAGGCGGAGGTGTTAAAACAGTTCCAGAAATAGCAACTTTCAAATCCGCAATTAGTGCATCATCATTGCTCACCGTTTTAGAGCTTGAAATATCGGTCTTGTTCGGGACTTCATTCAACGCTGCCGCCGGACCGATACTTGGTTTTGTTGTGTTCAACGCACTACGAACAAAAACAGTCGGAACTTTTAACTGTTCAACCCAAACAGTCAAAAACCTATAGACTTCAAACTCATCCATTGATGGGTCCCTAGACACAACATTTGGAAAAAGCATTGCCGTTCCATACCATCGACCTCCTTGACTGGCTTCTTTCATGGGCCAAAAGATCTTCTCGTCCGTTTTTATTTCCGAAGTATGTGGAGACTCGGAAGATATCAACAGTGGGTCTTTAAACACATTAATATGTGATCCTTTGATATTTGGAGTAACATCACCCCATGATTCGCCCGAGACAAACGAAAAATCCAAATTTGAGCCAATCAGCTTGAAACCATTTTCATTTTCATTTCCATGGCGCTGACCAATAATTGAAAGCGTTGACTTAGCAATCTTGACGCCTGATTTAAACCCAAACAGTTGTTCAGGGGTACCGAGGATAGATACTCGGCGACCAGTTTTTTCCAGGCCATCTTTTAATGACATACATCTAGGTCCAAGGCAGCTCAGATAAACATTCTTAATGGAAGTTTCAAGCTTTACCTTAGGAGTAAGTTCAACGTTAGGCTTTTGTGTAGCCCCATTATAAATTGTTTCAGAAGTGCTAGGGCTTGAGCTGACATCTTCAGAAGCTTTCTGCTGATTTTCGATTGCAGCGATAACCTGCTCCATTTGGCTAGTTTTAGCAGCATCAGAAGAGGTTTGTCTTATCACTCCAACGCGAAACGAAGTGGAATCATCAAGCGCTACAAGCATCGCTTCGTCAATATCCAAGATTTTTCCCAAGTCTCTCTCTGGCTTAGCAAACAGATTCACAGGTGCTTTTTTTGTGACTTCAGCTTCCTTCGACCTATTTTTTTGAGGCATTGACTTCGCTGGATACTGAGCCTTAGTCTTGTCCTCGTTCAAACCATTTCTCCACGATTGACTAGTAACTTCTAACGCCCAGCGCAACTGAGTAATCGCTTTGGATTGATTATTATTTGGCTTCGACATGATGTCGTCAAAGATCTGATTTGAAAGACTCTGGATTGCCCGTCTTTCATAAATCGATTCCAAGATATGACCCTGCGAGATCGCAAATTCTATTGCTGTTTTTCGCGGTTCTAACAGTCGACCTTCAAAATGATATCTCCACTCATTTGCGGTCAATGGTTCTCCCGTCAATGTTAGGAGATTCTTTCTCGCGACTTTTTGTTCTTCTAACATCACTTTGTCCAGAGGAACAATGCCCATCTCTGATGCCGTAATACTCAATTCACTGACTCTCAATCGACTGGCTTTCGATTCAATATTTCTAACAATTGTGTCTTGCTGATTTATCTCTTTTTCGAACCGCTCTAAAATGGCTTTAGTATCAAGATTCTCAGACGAGAGCACAAAATGAAGGAGTTCGATCCGCTCGACAATCGGAGTCCAAGCAGAGACTAATTTCTTGCGCGCTTTTCGCTGTTCTTCGGCAGGATCCACCGTGGCAGCCGTTTTGATTTCGGCTTCAGCAGGTGCGGCTTTGGCCTCAGGCGCGACATCTGTTTTAGCAACTGCTGGAAGTTGCTCTCTATATAACTTCATTAACTCCTGCAATCGATTTCGTACCTCATCCATTGAGGCACCCGTCTTGATCCCAAGTACCAATAGTCGAAGTTCAATTCTTGCCCAAAAAGCCAAATTTATGGCTTCATCAACCGAAAAGCTTTCTTCAGATTTAATTTCTCTAGCAATCTGACTCGCAAGCTTAAGTTGGTCCTTGGCAGCCATAAGCTGACCTGATTCAACTAGCGCCGATCCTAAATTGTTATGGGTAATTGATAGTTCTTCTCTCAAAACCTTTTTCTGCTTGTCGTTCGAATCCTTCATTTGCAAATTTAGAAGTTCAATTTTCTTTCTATAGTAAATTTCTGCCAGTTGATATTTTCCTTGTAGTTCGAAAATGCGCGCCATAAATGTAAGATTCATGTTTCTTGTAGCATTATAGTCAAAACCTTGCGCTGCGGTTGATTGACCCCCTAAGTCCACAGAAATCGCGCTATCGGCCTTTTTTACTTCCTTTTGCGAGCCCGCATCAATCCTCTTATTTGATTCTTCGAAATTGACCAAGGCATCCTGAAGTCGGCCATCCATCATCTGACAGTATCCAATATTGGAGTATGTGCGACTAATGTCTCCGACTGATTTTTGAGCTTGCTGGCGAATCAGCAATTGCTCGTAGTAGGAAATAGATTCAGAATATTTTTTGGCCTCTCTCAGCGTCAAAGCAATTGCTTCCAATGCATAGACAATCTGCGCATCATTGCCTTGAGATTGCCATATTTCCAAACTCCTTTTTTGGAGTGATTCAGCTAAATCCAATTCTTCAATCTGAAAGGCACTGCGTCCTGCCAACTTGAGAACACTTGCCTCCACGGCTTTATCGGAAAATGGATGAGCCTTTGACATTGCGGCTCGTTCCCCAAGAAAGACAAGAGCCTTCTGATGATTTTCAAGCTCATAAAATGCCTCACCAAGATTCTGAACCAAATTTGCCTTTTCCGTGCTGTCGTCGTCTGCCAAAAATAATGCTGCTTGAAAGGAATCGATACCCAACTCCGTGTAATTGTCCTCAGGCCTACCAAACAGTTCCCGGGCCTTGCCAAAAAGAGATCCCATTGATGCAAAAAAGCCGCCGTCTTCTCGATACCTTTTAGTCCAATGCCCTCGTTGCATATTGAGCCATCCAAGGGTCTGATAGGGAAAGATACTTGATGGATCGAGATCCTTAGCCCGACTGATATGAAGCATTGATACATCAATTGCTGACAATTTCGATCCAGGAGTCGATGCAAGATCAATGTCATAGGTCAAGGCATAGCCATAAGCATATGCAGCACTGGCACTTGTTTTCAAAGTCTCAGAGCGAGCAGCAAGCACGGGCTTAAGCTCCGGAAGCACCTTCCTACGGAAAGAGGCATCAATCATACCTCTCCAACCGCTGATATTGTTTGGATCAACTTCTGTTGCAAGTCGAAACAGCTTCAACGCTGCACCAAACTCACGGTCTCTCATCAAGACCATTCCTCGACGCACAAGAGCATCTGCTCTGATCGTTGAAGCTTCAATTTTTAGAGTTTCATCTTGTTCGACACATTTAACCAATGACTCAAGGGATTTCTCCGTCTCATCATTGTCACTAGAGTTCGCCTTGTCCTTCAATTGCTCAGCCAATGAAAGTTCGATATAAGTTCGACTCATACTCACAGTCATTCCACCATCCGAGATACAATGGTCAATAAGAATTTGTCGATATTCTTGAATCGCAATTGTTGTCTTTTTCTCAGCAATAAATCTTTTGGCAACTAATTCATGAAGCAAAGGTGGAAGGAGCGGAACTTTCTGCACCTCTTGCCTCAAAGACGCGAGTTCTTCACTGCTTAGCTTTCGATCCGCAACTGAGTTGACATACATTTTCGCCGCCGCGAGATTTATATCGGAATACTCACTTTTTGATTTAAGAAAATCTCGAAGAATCTCCTCTTTAGCTGTAGCGCCTATGCGCTTCGCCGCAACCTCTGCAAGCAAAAGTGCCTTGAGCGCAGAAATTCTTTTAGACACGTCTGTTTTTATGAGATCAGGCTGGCTACTAGCAACCTCAAAATTCCCAAGTGCCAACTGGATTTGAGTCAAAATCAAAATCGAATGTGCCCTGAAATCAGAGCCCGACATGGCTCCCATCTGGGGAGCTTGATCTTTAGGAGATTGGCTTTCTTTATTTAACGCTGCAATTTTCGCGGCTGCTTCTTGAAGCCTCTTTCGACCTACTGCACTTCCGGAACCCCGCTGCTCTGCGTTCATGTCAGATTTAATTGACATTCCAATTTCAAAGAGACGAGACATAAATTGAACTGACTGGTCTGATCCATAAATATTCTTTAAATCAGAGATAAAAACATTCAAGTCGTTTGCCGTTAACTCATCTTTGTAAATCAAAAACATTCTTTCTCGAAATCGGAACGCTTCTTTCAATTTACCTTGCGACTCCAAATTTCTTGCAATGGAGCCAAGTGCAAAAATGCGATCGTGAACAGATTTCAGGTGTGGGAACCATTTGTCTTCATCAAATGTTTGCCATTCAACTCTGGCTTGTCCGTCTTTTGGGAATTTAAAAATTTCAAGCGACCCTTTTGCCTGAATGGTCACATACAAAGCATTTTCTCGATATTTTGGCATGTACGAATTGATACTGGCACTCGTTAACTGAAAAACATTTCTTACCTCTCCAGACTGCAAATTGGCGGTAAATCGCCAAACACTACCATAGTCTGCGCCATCGATTCGTCCGTCTGAATTTGTATCAAATGCATATCTGATTGCCAGCATATCTCCAGAACTATCGATAAATCTTGGTCGCGTCCAAACGCCGCCACCGAGGCCTTTCAATTCTTGCTCCAAATTTCCTGCAGCATTGTTCAGGAAAATTCGTCCACCTCTAACATATGAGACGTGACTTCCAGAGGCATGAATATGAGGAAACTCGCCTTTATTGCCACCCCAGGGCTCCCATTTAAGGCTTTCAGACGTTAGATTTTCGACATTCAATTGAAGAATCTCTGGAACACCCACACCCTTTCGAACAGGGACTAATAGCTTTTTTTGGTCGTTCCACCAGGCAGGGGATAGCTCTTCGGTGTCTTGCTTATTTGCGATAAAAATCTCTCGCTCACTAAGTAGACCCGCTCCAATTCCTCCAAGATTCATAATTGCAAGATCACCAGCGGCATCACTTCTGCGTGTAATAAATGCTACTTTCGAGCCATCAGGACTAATAACTGGAGCAAAATCGTCTGCTGCATGCCATGTGATTCTAGACTGTTTTCCAGTTTCTAAATTTCTTACTTGTATTTCTTTGTTGCCATTAATGCTTGTAGTATAGACCAATGATTTTCCGTCATCAGACATATCTGGGGCCAAATTTGCATCGTTTCCAACAGTAATCTGAACTGGCTTAAATGGAAGTGGTCGAACTCGGTCTAAGCTCAATGTCTCCTTGATGTCTACAGATACTTTGCTCGTTGTCGCGCAGGCTGCAACCGTGATCGCAAAGAAAAAGAAGCAAGACCTTCGCCTTGATGACCATTCGGAAACCAAAGACGAACTCGCTAGCTTTTGGTCAAAGTGTATCATCAGCGAGGCGCTTCCTTCGATTCATTTTTTTTCGTCCATTGAGAATTATCATCTTGAAACCAAGTGCCTTCGGGTGATTTTTCCAATACATTTTTTCGATAAATTCTCTTTGTTTCAGCAAGATCCTTTTGATTTAAATTTTCATTGCTTGAAATGATCCTTTTGACAATGGAGGCGCGGTCCCGATTCTCTTCCAAACAAATAGCCTCAGCAAATCTCAGATCTGCTTCAGTAGCAGTATCCACTAAGCCAATACCCTTAGGTAGAACCACCAAATCGCCAGACAATGCCTCCCCAAGAATTTGCTTTTCCTTGAGTTCATCGATATCGTCACGGTTGAAGTCCTGATTCTGCTTTGCAGTTTGTGCTTCCTTTGCCGCGTCACTAATTTTCTTTGATTCAGTAACTTTCCCATCCTTACTAACACCACGCACAGACGCAAGTAGCAATACCTCATCGTCCAGCTCTTTGTACGATCCCATCACTTGATTTTCCAGCGCTGTCTTCTGTCCAGTCAATGCAAAATTGAAAGAACATGACGTCAAAAAGATTGTGCTTGGAATTGCCATGATCAAAAGTGATCGATGAAACAGTTCTCTATTCTGATGATTATTCTTAAGATTTTCATTCGTACCTATCATTTGTCACCCAATCTGTTATTCAGCTGTTTTTTCATCATTTGATTTAGTTCCAGTAAAATTTCGAACCAATTGGGCCAGTGGAAAACGATGCAATTTTGGCGTTGGAATTGGTGCCGATAGAAGTCTTACATCCAGATCTAGACCAATTTGACCATTGCGAATCGGAACACTTACCTGCCTGACCTCGCCGAGTGATAATGCCTTTCTCATAGTGCCAATAGTGGGGTTGGCTTCCTCTGGATCAACATATAGCAGCATTGCCTTCAATTGTTCTTTGCCAATTCTTGTAACCTCTAAACCACCTGCAATGTCACCACTTGGAGCATCATAGACCAGTCGAATTGTGCCATCAATATAAGGCGATGATCCGAGCAGCGAAAATGATTGCATCTTATTTTTAAGCTTTGGAAAACTATCTGCCAAACGTCTTGTATCTAGTTCTGTTGCCTGACCAGAAACTCTAATTTGCCGCAGCTTCGTGTCAAATGAGATCTGAACGGAACTTTGAATTTTTCCTCCCAACAAATTGAACACAACTTGATTGACCGCGATAATGTTTTGCGAGAGCTCCGCATCCAATTCTAGGTTTTCTATCGCAATATCTTTAAAACTTATTTTTTCAGCCGTAACCGGTAGGGCTCGGTTCATGTTTGGTCTGACTTCCGAATAGGATTCGGCCTTCATGCGACTATTGCCAATAATTTTGGATTCGCGATATTTCTCAAGAAAGTCTGAGAGCTTCGAATCCAAGTCCTTTTCCTCATGATTTAACTTGTCTGGACCATTTGCACTTTGGATCGTCGCGTCACTTGTGCTGGATTTAACAACGGCATTCGTTTGACTTTCAGTTACTGTTGCATTGGCAAGAACCTGATTTGATCCATCCTTTTCATCTGACTTATCTGGAGCACCCCGAGTCTCTGCAGCCTTTCCTGCTTTATTTTCGCTATCATTTGCCGCGGAACTCTGAGACGCATCATGGCTATCATTGGTAGAGACTGGAGTCGTCGGTTCATTTTTTGCTGCCAATTTCTTCAACTCGCTAACGTCCAGGCGCTGTCTAAAAGGAAGTGATCCATTCATATTTCTTACCTCGACCAAAGCAACATCATGCGGCTTTGCATCTTTCTGTGGAACAATGAGCGAAAACTGGTTTAACTCTAGACCACCGGAAACATCCACAATATTAAGATCCGCCGATGAAAGGTCAAAGGTTGCGACAGCGTCTCCAGTTGCTTCAATAGATGAAACTCCTGCAAGAATATTCTTTGGAGAAATTTCGGTCTTACTATGAAATTTAACATTTCGAGGCATTTTATCGACGCCAATCTCAACTTCTGCATCAGCCTTAAATTTGGTACCAACGCTTGGCAGGAGCGCGGAAATATCGTCAATGATCAGTTTACTTAGATTCTGTAGTTTAAGGCTGATATTGAAGACATTGTTTACGAGCGCTTTTGGCAGCGCTTTTGCTTCAATAGAGTCCATTTTTAACTGGGACGTGAACGATTGTTCTTCAATGGCGCCCTTAATCTTCGTGAGATTAGATAGATTTCGAATAACTGCTTCTGACTCCAAATGCTTAACATTCAATCCTTGCAAGTGACTCATTAACTCCACATCACCAGTCGCTTTCAATGCCCGATCTTTTAAAGTTGACAGCGGGCCTCCCGGTACTTTGGCGTTTAGTTTTAAATCAAAATCATATTTTCCCTTCTCGATGACAGGTAACTTACTGGCTGATTCACCTAGCACAGGCAGAATGAATGCGACTAGTTTTTCCACTAAAGGAATTCGCGTTGTTGCCACTACTTGAACATCCCCAAACTCACGCTCTGTCTTCACATCAATGCCACCGGTTAGTAGACGTCCCATTTCAACAGACGCTCTTAGGGCCAGCTTGCGTAAAAAATTCTCGGAGTTTAACTCCATTTTTGCCAATATGGGTGTTTTTAAGAAAACGCCGTCCTTTGCCTTTACTGAAATTTCTTGAATCGACAAATCACCAGAAATTGCACGAATAGATACCTGTTTCATATTTGTGACGCTGACGATATCACCGTGCTGAGATACCGAAACATTTTGAATGGCGAGCAAAGGACCTTCAGATTTTCGTTTTGCTGAAGGATTGATTGATTTTCTATTATCATTGACCAATGCTGAGTCAATCTTCAACGTGAGGTCGTCAAGTATGTCTATCCCACCTGTAGCATTCTGCTTTGCAACTAACTTCAACGACTGGTTGAGCTCATCCACCACCCCTAAAGAATGGTCTATGGAAACATGATCCATTTTCATGGCAAGCTCAATTTGAGGAACTTGAATTTTTGCAATATCTTGCAAAGTGCGGGTGACCAAAGGGCCATTGATCGACAACTTAGTTAACTCAGCTTTACCCTTTACACCGACATCAAAATTTTTAGCATACTTTGCAGCTTGATCGAGGTTTAACTTTGCGTTAATACCTAAATCAAAATCGATCACATCGAATTTTCCATCTCGTAGCTTGATAGTACCAGACAAACTATTGGTTAGAATGTTGCCTATTTCAAATAGCACAAAATTGAGATTTTCTGGCAGATGACGAGTTTTGGAGGCAATTCTCACATGACGGAGATCTTCCACACTCATTTTAGTTTCAAATTCAAAATTTTCATTTATCTTTGACTTTTGATCTTGAAACAAGGCCACACGGATTCCGTCCTTTCTTCCTTCTTGATGTCCGTCTCCTGAAAAATCCACTGTAAGCATCGTGTGTCTCATCCAAGCCTGGAACCCTAAAATAGCCCGTAGCGGCCCGATGGATGCCCTTAGAACCTCTTTTCCTTTAATGTTGTCAACCAAGGACAAATTAAGATCTTTAATACCAACGTTAGCAACTCTGATACGAACTGGAATCAAAACGGCCGCAACAATTTTCTCTATCATACCCATACTAAATTCATCTTTAGCGGTTTGGGGCTCAATAATTTCTGGCTCAGGTGCTTTGCCAAACGTTCGAAACCGTTGCAGACCCTCGATCCATAGCACTCCATCATCTCTACGGGCGTCAATCGATAAGCCGTCTACAAGCATTTCCTTAATTTTTATTGTTCCATAGCAAAGTGAAAGCATACTTAAGTGCATTCTAATTTCTTTAACATTAATGGATGGCTTTGCTTCATGTCCCTTCAGGTTTTTATCGGGAAGCCTTAGAGAGAAGCCAACCAGTTTGAAGCCTCTCGGCAAGTTTCCCGAGAAGCTCTCAATGGATGCAATCCCACCCGTTTGCTCTTGGATCATTGATGTTAAAAGGTTTTTGCCATCACCGGTCGAAAGCCATTTATTTAAAATGTGCGAGCCAATCGCGATAAAGCCAACAAAAACTATAATCAAGACAAGGAGCCATTTGGCAACTTTTCCAAATTTTGATCCAAGCCATATCAATGGTTGGATGGCTCTCGAATTTTTGAAATCTTTGAATGTCATTCGCAATCTCTGAGCCCTGAACTCTTTTTTGTGGGTCGAGGACTATATTTGTCATTAAATAGCGCTGAGCAAAATCTTGTACCAATACTTCAGCCTTTCCATTATATGCCTTTCAAGACGCAAACGTAAGTTTTGCAACCCTTGAATCACATTTCATTTATAT
>JAPLFV010000175.1:13956-15566 GCA_026390495.1 Pseudomonadota bacterium
TTGACTTAAGATCCCGGAATATTGGATTAAATGAATGAATCTTTTACAATTACCATCTCACTTTGTTTCAGTATGAAGGCAAAGCTGATACATTTTTGACTACATCTAGTTCAATCGAATAAGAATTAGTTCGTCTTTGATGGCTTCAGATGACCAAATTGGGCCAATTGAAGATTAATCCAGCTGCCACGAAGGGTATTACATTAGACTTCATTTGCACCAAATGATATTTTGCAGCCCTAGAACTTTTTTAAGGTACTGTTATTCTTTCTAAGTCATTGGAAGAGCGTCATGCATTCGTCAACTGAATCTGCAAATCCGAAAAATGTGATTGCAACGAATAGAGTCTTCTATTTACAAGATCAGGTTCTCTTTGCTGCGTTGTCCGGTGACTTCAATCCCATACATGTTGACCCGATATTTGCAAGGCGCAGCCAGTTTGGAAGCGTCATTGTTCATGGCATACATACACTATTGTGGGCCTTAGATATATTTGCGGGGTCTGTTAATCGGCCATTTCAAATTCTGAAATTAAGATCATCATTCATGAATCCAATTAAGATCGATCAAAAAGCCGAGCTTGTTATCGCAATTCAGCCTGGTAACTTTGAAGTTACCGTCGCTGTAGATGGCATACCCTGCGTCAGGTGTTTTTTTAATTATGAATTCGTTGATACAACTCAGACTGATCTCAAGAAAATATCTAGACCTCATTCAGAACAAACTCTAACAAAATCACAACCTCAAAGTAGCGCCGGTCCAAGACCTACTCTCCTTGATCACAACTCTATCGTTGGCCAGCAAGGCGATCTTATAAGAATTATTAATACAGAATCTGTGGGGCAGCTATTCCCTGCTTTGAAGGCGTTTTCGGAGTTGAAGCAGATTTATCAAATCATGCAAACCACTGAAGTTGTAGGAATGAAATGTCCTGGGTTAAACTCCATTTATTCCAACCTTCAAATGCAATTCCACAGCATAGCAACTCAATCAGACCACCAATCAATTGGAGAAACTAATCCTGAATATGCCCAGCTGAGCTACAAGACAAAATCCTTTGATGAACGATTTTTTCTGTGTTGTATCAATGTAAATGGTCCCGGTGTCGAAGGAGAAATCAAAGCATTTTTGGCCAAACCTGCACCAGCTCAAGATTCATTGAGAGAGTGCCAACGATTCGCAAAATCGAGGGATCTAAAAAAGGTTAGAGCCATTATCATTGGCGGATCTCGAGGAATCGGAGAAAACGTTACAAAAATTTTAGCTGCCTGCGGCGCGGATGTCTTGTTTACATATCATTTTGGAAAGATTGAATCAGATGCCATAGAACTAGAAGCTGGTCAGCTTCAATTGAATGCCCGTGGCCTTAGGTTTGATATACTCAATGATCAAGTAGGCGCAATTTTACCCCAAGAATGGCGCCCTACCCATCTATTTTATTTCGCTACCCCTAAAATTGAGCAGGGTATTCCTCAAAAATTTAACGATCATTTACTTCAAAAATTTGTGAATTATTACGTTAGCGCATTTGCACGGTTGATACAGAGTATTGATACCTCTGATTTGAAAGGTGTATTTTATCCGTCGACTGCGTTCTTAAACACATTACC
>JAPLFV010000175.1:15588-19059 GCA_026390495.1 Pseudomonadota bacterium
AGTATACGACCGCAAAGTTCGCTGGCGAGGCGATTTGCCAATCATTAAGCAAGCAACTAAATCTTGAAATTTTTTGTCCCCGAATTGAAATGCTAGCCACAGACCAGACGAAAACGGTCTCCAAGATTTCTCCCCACGAGAATTCTGAGATTATCATCAGTTATTTAGATAAATTCCTTTCTCAAGGGAAAAAATAAGATGTCACAAAACCAGCTACTTGAAGCACTTGAATACCCCTTCAACCTATCAACCATCATGACAAAAAGAGCACAAATTGTTGGCGAACTTTCCAAACTTAAGGGAATTGAAAAGAGAGTTGCTGTTCTTGGCGAATCAAACACCTCAGAATTAGTTCGATTGCTGGATCTTTTTTTACAGAAAAACAACATTAAACCTGTCTTTTTTGAATCCAACTACGGCCAAGGTCGTCAGGATATTTTGTCCAATAATGTAGAACTACTTAAATTCAAACCCGATATTGTTTACATTCATTCAAATTATTTTAACATTCGTCAATGGCCGAAATATTCGGATGCACCCGAACAAATTGAGCGGCTTGTCTCAAATGAATTTGAATCCTTCCGAACTGTCTGGGACAAAATCGGCACATCTTTAAAATGTTTGGTTATTCAGAATAATTTTGAGCCTTCTCCGTATCGACCTCTTGGAAATCTCGATTTTGCACACCATTCAGGAAGCATTAATTTTATCAATGCTATCAATCAAAAAATAGCTAACTATGCGCAACAAAATTCAAACTTCATTGTCAACGATATAAACTATCAAGCAAGCCTACTAGGGCTGGATAAATGGTTTGATTTCAATTTATGGTACCGCTCGAAGTATGCAATGAGTTTTGCCGCATTGACATTAGTGGCTCATAACATTGGCAACATGCTAAGTAGTCATTGGGGCCTTACAAAGCGTTGCCTCGTGCTTGATTTAGACAATACTCTCTGGGGTGGGGTTATTGGTGATGATGGTCAAACCGGGATCGAGATTGGTCCTGACTCAGTAAAAGGGCAGGCTCATCAGGATTTTCAAAGATACATTAGAAAGCTAAGCGAAAGAGGGATCAGTTTAGCCATCGCATCAAAGAATAGTCTGGAATCTGCAAAATTAGGCCTTTCTCATCCTCATTCCATTTTGAAGCACGAAGACTTTGCCTCGGTACAAGCGAACTGGGGACCAAAATCCGATAGCATCCAACAAATCTCCAAGGAGGTCTCACTCGGTTTTGACAGCCTATTGTTTATTGATGACAATCCGGCAGAAAGAGAAATTATTCATCAATTCCTGCCGAATGTTGCAACACCTAATGTAGGAAGAAACATTGCTGACTACGCTCTCAAGATCGATCGGGCCGGATTTTTTGAAGCTTCAAAATTAGAATCTGAGGACACGAACAGAAATCAATTCTATGCTGATAATGTTCAGAGAGAGGAACATAAACTTCAATTCGATTCTTATTTAGATTATTTAAAATCATTGGAAATGAGCGCGATTTTGGCCAAATTTGACCAAGAAAACATATCTCGCATCTTTCAATTGATAAATAAAACCAACCAGTTTAACCTGACTTCACGTCGTTACAATATGGAATCCGTACAGAATTGCATTGGCTCCTCAAATACAATTGCCATTTATGGGCGATTGTTAGATAAATTTGGTGACAACGGAATTGTCTCGGTCATTGTTGGGCATATATTGGAAGGTGTCTGTCATATCGATATTAACCTAATGAGTTGCAGAGTCTTAAACCGACAGATGGAATTTGCAATGCTCGATCAACTAATTGAGTTTTGTAAAACACAGAAGATTCGCACCGTTATTGGAGAGTATATCGAATCTGACCGTAACAAATTAGTTGAGAATTTTTATGAAAGTGCTGGTTTTCAACTCGATCGACGAAGTCAGAATACATCCTTTTGGAGTTTAGATGTTTCACAGCATCAATCCAAAAATCAGGCGATTAAGGTAAGTATAGTATGAACACAAATGACGTTTTAAACAAAGTCCAAGAGACAATGCGCGGAGTTTTTGAAAATCCGCAAATCAACCTAAACCTTCAAAGCTCGGCCAAAGACATTTCAGAATGGACGTCGCTAAATCACATCAACTTGATTGTAGCCTTAGAGCACACGTTCAATATTCGATTTGACTTAGGTGAAGTGGAAGATTTAGCGAACATTGAAGAGCTGGTTCATTTAATTATTGAGAAAAGCCAGTAACAATAAGCCGGAGCTTTGCCGTGAGTTTTTGCAGTGTACCATTCCTTCTTTTTGTCACAATTGTTTTCTTAATTTATTACCGCCCAATTGCATTCGGATATCAACCACATTTTTTGCTACTCTCAAGCCTATTTTTTTATGCGACCAGTGAGCCTACTCTTATCAGTGTCATGTTAATCTCATCATTTTTGAGCTGCTATATAAGCTATCGCTACGTATATTCCTCTGATAAGTTTCGCCTCATGATTGTCGGCGTTTTTTTGAATTTACTAGCGATAACTTTCTTTAAATATTCCAATATGATATTCGAATAGATCTCAGTTTTCCCATTTGCAAAGGAAAATCTTGGTTTTTTGGCCAAAGTGCCTCTTCCTGTCGGAATTTCATTTTATACGTTTCACAACATGAGTTTGATTATTGATTCCTACTATCGAAGCAAAAAGAAGGGATTTCAAAATGTAAACCTTGCAAAACACACGCAAGATACTTTACTTTATACGGTCTTTTTTCCGCAATTGATTGCCGGACCTATTGTTAAATGGAACATGTTTTCACCACAAATAGGTCCAAAAAAAATTAGCGATATTGATTGGATATACTGTGCCAGGTGCCTGATTATTGGATATTTTCTGAAGATCTATGTCGCAGATAACTTGACGGATACTCTTGTTTGGTTTCGATATCCTTACTTTTTGGAAAAATCGAAAGTCACTCTGTGGTTTTCATTGTTTGCTTACTCCATACAAATATTTGCAGACTTCGGTGGTTACTCTCTAATCGCATTAGGGCTTGCAGGTCTTTTTGGATACAGGCTACCTGTGAATTTCAATGCTCCCTATTTGGCTAGAAATATGTCGGATTTTTGGGGGCGTTGGCATATTACGCTGTCCCAATGGCTTAGGCAGTATCTTTTCAACCCGCTGGCCTTAAGTGCCAAACGAAAGGGAAGAGTCGGAGTTTCAGCCTTTATTGCCGTCATGGTCTTAGGAGGAATCTGGCATGGAGCTAGCTGGAATTTTGCAATTTGGGGTGTTCTACACGGTCTATTTTTGACTGTTGCCTACTACTATTCAACGTTTACAAAATGGAAGATGCCGACAATCTTAGGCATATTTTTGACATTTGGATGCGTTTCCATATCATGGATATTTTTTGCGATTCCAAAGTTTGACCACTCCCTGATGTACATACAGTCTTTATTCCACAATTCTGGCCCGCTAGATGTAGGAAGCTATTTCTA
>JAPLFV010000252.1 GCA_026390495.1 Pseudomonadota bacterium
ATCAAAATTTAAATTTCGGCGACTCTTACACTGCGAACATTGTCCACCATCTCGCCGCCAAACCACATGCTTTAACTTCGCGGGTATGTATCGCGAGTTAGTTGCGGACTGAAATTTACTAGCCACTGTTGACGTTGGCAGTGATTTCTTTGACGACGCGCTTGACTTAGATTTCGATGGTGGCGAAGTTTCTTGAGGAATCGCTTCTTGAGATCTCTTCTTGCCAAAGGCTTTGCCCTTCAACTGACTTAAAGATATTTCTGCCATATGAGAAAATAATTCCGCATAGGTAAGGTTCGCCCCCTTTGGCCCAAGTAGAGACCTAATCTCCTCTAGTTTGGTCTTGAGATTTTCATCAATCAAAAATTTGATTTCTGTCTGATCATTGCCAACCTCTCGCTCACGTTCTTTGGGTAGAGTCGCTTCGGGTAGCATTTTCAAGAGCTGACGTTGACCTTCCCGCGCTGACATGTTTTCTAGGTTGGATAAAACTTCCTTCTTTCTCGAATGTGTCACCGGCTGATTATTATTCTGACGTTTCATCTCGTTAAAAGCTGTTTGTGCTTGAGCAATGTTGCTTAGATTTAATGATCCCTCGACAATTTTCTTTTCGATTTCTGGAATTTCTTTCATCAAACGCATCGCTTGAATGCGGCGCTGTGCTTGCCCCTCGCTATAGCCAAGCATCTTTACGGCGTAATCAAACAAACTAGAACAGCTAAAGTCTGAGAACAACCGCCGCCGCTCAATCTCTCTTAAGTGATGAAATATTTTTGTCAAAACTTGACGCTCCTGACTGACAACCGTCTGCGTTTCTATATGAAGTTCGTTGTCGCTGAGTTGAACGAGATTCATAGCTTTTATCCTCCAATTTAATACCATACAAATATATGGTAATCAGGGCAAAAAGGCAAGATAATTATCGATAATTAATCGTTTATTTTGAACGTTATTCTACTGCTAACGTTAGCAGTGATTGACTAAATTGCGTGCCAACAAAGTCTTGATTAATACCTGCTAAGTTGAGCAATGAGTTTCAAGGCGAGTTGGTAGAATGTGTTCGAGTTGCACGAGTCGACGCAGATTTAAATTGTTTATAACTTGCAGTTTTCGATGCTGTTAAGTCCAAGGATGATTATTGTATTAACGTTGATTCCCAGCAAAAAAAGCGCTTTGGGTAATTTCGATTCGAAGGTCTACTTGCCGTCCAGTTGCTCGAGAAGGCGAGTGGCTTCCTCTGCCGCCCATTCCTTGTCCAAGGAAATAATTCTTCTTAGTGCTTTTACGATTTTAGATTTGGGTGGCTTAATTTGGTCCCAAGTCCGTACCATGGCTCCCATTTCACTCGTCTTGGGCTTCTTGTCTAGAACTTCAATCATCGCTGGTACTGCCGACAAAGATTCTGGCCCCATCTGGCCCAAGTGCACAATCGCTTTTTCACGCTCAAATTCATCATTTGGCAGACGCATTATATTCACCAGTGCGTCCACCACCTCTTTTCGTGATTCTCCAATTTGCACCAACGATTCAATGCAGGATGAACGTACGTAATTCAGTTTAGAGGTGCGAAGTAAATTAAAAAGAAGTGGAACTGCAGGCTTGGATATAATGCCCAGCTCACCCATAGCTTGGATGGCACCGTTATTGTTCTCTTTGGCTGAATCCATTAAGGAATTCAGCACACTCGGGTCCTTGGACTTCCCAAGGGCTTGGGCTGAAGTATCCCGGACCAAACTGTCCGGATGCTTCAGCGCTTTGAGTAAAGCCTTAATGGTCAAGGGATTTTGCGGATCTACCGCAGCTAGCGCTGTGGGGGCTGCGTAATTTGGTTTCGAAAAATCCGTCACGGCAGCAATCAGTGCCGGCACCACCGACTTAGCGCGTTCTCTCAAGCGCGAAATGGCCTCAGCGATGCGAATCCTGATCCCCTGATCTTGGTCTTTCAATCCAACCGCCATTTTGGACAGTACCGGTTTGAAATCCAGTTGGGGGCGCCTCGAGTCCTGTTCGACCCATATGTGTGAGAGATTGAGCAACAGTTCGGCAGCCGATTTGCGGGTCTCCAGGTCAGAATCACTTACTGCCTTGGCCGCAGCGGGGAGCATCTGATACTCGATTCGATCCCATATTTCGGGTGAGGTCCCGTTTTGCAGCCGATATGGAATCGGAATCAAAGCAACTAAGGAGCACTTGCGAACCTCTGCTTCCTTGGACCCGACAAGGGCAATGATTTCTTCCATTTCAGAAGCTGTCAACTCTATCTGAGACGTTCCCATGCGGCAAAGTTCCGCAGCGTTTGCCTTGGAGTTGGTAAACATAGATTTCGTGTGCTTTGCTTGGTCGCAGGCCCCGTTTTGAGAATCGAAAGTAACCTTCAGCACATTGGTCGAAATAGGATCGTCATGCATTTCCCAAAATGCCCAGGTTCCCAAAACCAAATATTTCTCATCGAGGGCAATCTGCGTATCGCGCCGGAGCTCCTTGGAGCAACTCGCGTAAATCAGATCCTTCGCGTAACCAACATGACTACGGCCGAATTTGTAGCCACTACACATATCAGGCACATAGTTCCAACTTTGGGTTTTTCCTGTTTTTTCACTCTTTAACGCAGTGAAGTAGAGCAGTGATTCTTTGTAGGGCTCAAGTTCAGTTGGCAACAAGGTAGAAATCTTTTGTTGGCGCGAGAGAATATTTCCGCTGCACATTCCGCCTTGGGGCACAGACACCATGGCAGTTGAGACTAGACCGTCAGGTTTGATAGTAACTTTATTCCGTGGTGGGAAGGCAAGTGGCTCGGCCCCAATAAGAACACTGATCACTACAGAGTTGCCTGAAGCCATCATCCGACCTTGTTGGCTCAAACCTTTGTCATTGACGTGAAAAGTATAACGGTGTTTTGGCTTAAATCCCCCGACTGGCTCAACTCGAAAGAGCTGCGGCTTTTCTTTAGGCGATGAGCTATCGCCCGGCAATTCCAATTTAAGATGGCGAACTTTTACGGACATCGCTTTCGAGTCTGTTGTGTCGACCGCCGAGAAGGCATGATCCCATTTCACTTTGGCCCATTCAGTATTAAAAGGCGACACATAGAACAGAACGCCCTTGGCGTTAGGGGGTAGAAATTTCTCTTGGACTTGCGCTACACCATTTTTATCAAAAACATAAGACCCCAAATCGGTCACAAAACCGTCGTTTAGGATCCAGTCGCAGCTACATGCCAGTACCGGAATGGGTTGAGCTATCAGCAAACTGAAAGTCAGAAAAAGATTACGCATGTTCTCCACCTTGTGTGAGAAAGTTTACCACACGAGATAACAAACGAAAATTAAACAAAATAATTTTTTAAAGGCCCTAGTCTCTCACGCTATGCTGAACGAAGTGAAGCAGCGTTATTTACGACACAAGATCCCTCGCTGCGCATCGGGATGACGCGAAAAAATGTGCCAATATCAATATCGTCATGTAAAAAAATATTAAAACTCAATGTATGAATCAAGAGCCCTCGCCATGCCAGCATGACGGTCGAAAGGTGCTACATTATTTTACAACACTTCAAAACATGATTTTATGGAGGTGCGCGACCTGAATAAGGCTCAAGATAAATTTGATGATCGAACAAAGTATCTTTGAACAAGACTAGTTCAAAAACACCTTTTGCGTTTGATTTATACCGACTTTGGAATAGCGACTGAAAGTCGACAATTTTTTGAGCCAGACATTGGAGCCAACACATTGCTATATGCTTTGCAATGTGTTGGGTAAAAATTTTATCTCAACTAACTCAACCAAACTAG
>JAPLFV010000303.1:0-9325 GCA_026390495.1 Pseudomonadota bacterium
ACTATGGTTTCTCCTCCGCAACCGCCCATTGAATCCACGGTTTCGGACTCAGAACAGAAGAAGATCATGCCACAATCTCTCGATGCAAAAATTCCTGAGCAGACAGAAAAAACTTCACATCAACATACAAATGAACCGGGTATTGCTATTAGCAAAGGCAAACTTGCGAATGAATCCAATGTTTTGTCTTCTTCGATTCAACAAAACGACGCTAAAATACAATTTTCTAACGAGCCGGCATGCGTTGAAAGATCCGACACCACTTCAAATTTAATCGATAGCTTGCTATCTGAAATGATCTCAACTCGAGCCTCTGATTTGCATATGACGATCGGTGAGCCTCCAGCATTTCGAATAGATGGAGACATAACTAGAGTCAAAGGATCGATTATAACTCCAGATCACATGCAGATGCTGATCTCACCCATCATGCCCGCACACAACTACAATGAGTTTCAAAAAAGCAATGACACAGATTTTGCATATGAAATTCCAAATCTAGGTAGATTTCGTGTCAATATTTTCCGGGATAGAAATGGTGTTGGTTCAGTTATCAGGCACATTCCTTCCAAAATCCTAACGGCAGAAGCTTTGAACTTGCCCCCCTCGATCATGAACCTAGCTAAACTAAATAAAGGTTTAGTACTTGTGACTGGACCAACCGGTTCAGGAAAATCCACGACTTTAGCTGCAATCATTGATTGGATTAACAAAAATCGAAAAGAACACATTATCACTATTGAAGATCCTATTGAATTTGTTCATCCTCAACAAAACTGCCTGGTGAACCAACGTGAGGTTCATAAACATACGGGTAGCTTCAGTCGCGCATTGAAAGCTGCACTGCGAGAAGACCCTGATATTATTTTAATCGGCGAACTTAGAGATTTGGAGACAATTGCGATTGCAATAGAAACCGCTGAAACGGGTCATTTGGTCTTTGGCACTCTCCATACCACTACAGCAATGTCGACCGTAAACCGTTTGATCGATCAGTTTCCAGCAGACCGGCAGTCTCAAATTCGCACCATGCTAGCCTCATCTTTGAGAGGAGTTGTCACTCAAACTCTTTTGAAAAAGAAAGGAGGAGGCAGAGTTGCTGCGCATGAAATATTAATTGTAAATGACGCCGTTTCATCAATGATCCGCGATGGAAAAAATCATATGATTGCAAATCACATGTTAACTCAAAAAGCTGATGGGAATCAGCTTCTTAATGATTGCCTTTTAAAGCTTGTTACAGATGGGAGTGTTGATCCAACGGAGGCTATGCACAAATCTGTGGATAAAAATGACTTCACGCTTTCAGCTGCTCGACGAAACATTAAATTAGCTGGTTAGCCTTTGGCGCGAAATCGCCAAAGAAATATCCAGAGCAGCGGCGATGGATCTCATGGAATGTAGTGATTCTAGTTCAATCTTGCGATCATTCACTCCGACCACCAATTCAGGTTCCTGAGGTATACTGGTCCAACCAATTGAAATAGTATTTTGACATATTATGATTTTTCAAAAGAAGATCCGTATTAAATATTCCAGTTTGATCAGGCAACTGATTCTCTGACTCATAAAATTTCACGGATTTACCATTTCTATTCTCTGGCCATTTAGACTTTAGCAATTCCCTTGACGACTCCGTGGCAGGAATATGAAGTAGATCTGTGCTAGATACAAACCAAGAATCTGTTGTGTGTTTCCAGATGCCTTCCAATTTAGGCACCAACGGAATCAAATCCTGATTGTAGTGAAACCTAGCATTCAATCTATCTGAACTTTGCAACTTATAGGTTTCATTCATTTCAGCCACAAAAACAGCATTACCAACTTTAGGAGCTCCAAAAGTTACAAGCCCGGCAAATGGTATACCCAATCTTGACAAACGATGCGCCAATATTGTTGCTGACGCTCCCCCACAGCTATGTCCAGTTAACCAGATCGGCTCGTATTTCCGAAATACAAAATATCTTTCTATCTTTTGTGCTGCAGACCTCTTTCTAGATTGAGATTTGTCTTCAATTGCCTTATATCCGTCCGTCCCATTCATGACTTGCGGCTGCCCATTTCTAGCTCTCCCCACCGCAGCCAACTCTTCAGACCAAATGCTCAATGCGTTCAATATTGCTATGTCGGGAGTCTCAGACTTTAATAAACCCAAGCTCTTTGCTTTCTGTATAAATGGCAAATAGACGTCATCAGGTCTAGAATCTGCATAAACATCCGATTCCAATGCCATCCCACGCAATAGCATATCGACGGCCTTAAATGATTCGTCCGAACCATACTTATAGTCAATTGACTTTGATGCCGATAGATACTCTTGAATAAAATGCTCAAACACGGCAGATCCCATGTCATAAAATCCACTGTGAATGCGCAAATCATCAAATTCTCCATCCTGATTGATACCTCTAGTTTTCAATGTCATCCGCTTGAAATTTGTAATCCAATCTTTTCCTCCCCAGGACCCCCGAAATGAGACAATCCAACCCCCTTCGGTATGAAGAAAAAACGACTCGGCACCTTTGCCCTCAAGCTCACGAGGATCAAAAAAATGAAATTTTTTGATTTTGTTACCCATGATTTTTCTCAAATACTCATCGATATCCCGATTCTCTCCATATGCTATTGTAGACATGAGGGCGAGCCAAAAGGCATTACTTGGGGAAAGCGCTGTTTCTCCAAAATTAAACTGAGTTTTTGGATCTCCAAAAAATGATTTTTTGCCAATTGATGGATAGATTTCAGATGGACTATTAACTTCCAACATTTTATTTAGTTTATTTTCTCTATCATTGGAAGACTTACAAGAAAATGCGGTTGCGCAAATGCAAACCAAGGCCAAAAGAGCATTTCTAATTCTAATTTTATGCATATTCTTCCTTTAAAGTCATGAAATAGCAAAATAAAACCCGCACAAAGCAAGAACATCCGCCTATAAATTAAAACCATCTTTCAATGTAAAGACCTTTGATACAGATAGACTTGCATTAGGCTCATCAATTGTTGAAACAGCCATTTGCCGCACCTTGAATTCAAAAGGTGTTACTGTCACCACAGAATAACCATGAGAGTACACATTCGACCATTCAACATGTGCATTTGATTTTGAGATGATATTGCCAGCTAAACTACCGAAAATAGGTCCCAATTTTTCACCCAAGGTGGAAGATGTAATTGAAGTTGTAACAATCTCATAAAAAACAGGAGTTGCTGATGAAGGCTGACCATTACGAAGTACTTTTGCATGAACACCAGCATGAATATCTCCAGTCAATGCTACGACGTTAGGTATTCTTTCATTCGCCACAAAATCAAGTAACTTCTCCCTTTCTGCTGGGTAGCCATCCCATGCATCCAAGTTTAGAAAAGTTTGATTATTGGCAAACGATGGAGAATTCAAATTTAATTTCTTAGACACAATTTCTACATTCTGATCTGTCATGCCCTTCATCATCCCCAAAAACTTCACAGTCAATGGCGTAAACATGACCTCACTCAACAAAATTTTCCACTTTGCCGCAGACTCCCCAAGGGATTCCACTAACCAGTCAAACTGATTGTGACCCAACATTGTATGATTGGCATTTTCAGCTGCTTCACAACGTTTAGTCACGAAAGCCCTAGAACAGGGATTTGGTTGTCTGAATTGTCTTTGATCCATTCTAAAAAATTGTATCAGGCTGCCGATTTTGATGGAACTCACTGAATGTACGGATGGTCGATCACTAGCATCAATTGTTGTCTCAAAATCAACTGGCATATATTCACAATAAGCTTGATAGGCAGCCTTTACACGAATCTTCTGAGAATTTCGATCTCGATCCCCAGCATAGTCATTGAAAAGCTCATGATCATCAAGTAAATCGATCCAAGTAAAACGTTTTCGCGTCTCTCTCATGTGTCTGTCCGTCAAATAATGGCGGTACTTTTTTCGATAGTCTTCCAAGCTAACTGCCTGCTCTCCCTTTAGGGGGTCATCCAAAGATCGCACTTTACCGGTCTCTTGCTCATAAATATGATCACCTAGATGAATGCAAACCCTAACGTCTTCAGCATTCAATGCTTGCAATGCAGTATAATATCCATCGCTATATTTTTGGCAGCTCACTACCCCAAAACTAAATGATGACAAATCACTTGTAATAGGCGGCAAAGTGGTCGCACGGCCAACCTCACTAACATAACTCCCTGCAAAAAAACGGTAGAAAAAAGTTAAATTCGATT
Source organism: Pseudomonadota bacterium (assembly GCA_026390495.1). GTDB lineage: Bacteria > Bdellovibrionota_B > Oligoflexia > Oligoflexales > RGVZ01 > CAMDKS01. The sequence continues at coordinate 4,225 of JAPLFV010000303.1, forward strand.
CTAAACCTTCAACCTTCACTTTGACTGTAAAATCTTTTTCTGCATTTGTCCTTACCTCTCCTGAAGCAACAATACTCCGGCGCTCAAAGCGTTGACTGCTGCTCACCTCATACTTAACGTCGATTTCATTTCTAAATTCGGCACCGAACCCAGGTATTCTCGTCCAAATGATAAAACCATTCTCTGTAGGAGATCCAGAGGCGACGCCACAGTCATCGCTAGCGGTTATTTGCCCCAGCCAATCATCTTTTGAACTTAGTAGGACGCTTGATGCGCCAACAAGACCAGCTTTCATCAGACTTCGTCTTGAAATACTCACGATGATCTCCTTATTTAAATGTTACAACTGCTCAAAAATGATTTTTTCGATAACATCAAACAATTGAGACGGAGGAAGCGTGACGGTCTGAATATCTTCCACTATAGGTGCCAAGTCTGGAGCTACATCTAGAGAGAACATTTTGGACAAATCGTTTCCGGTTTCTTGACCCAGAAATACAGCGGCAACTTCTGATTCATATCTGGCAGATCGAGGATGAATATTGTAACTACTAACCCATCCCGCACGATCATCGATCACAAGATATTTGCTGTGCAATGTTCTTCCTTTCTGCAAATAAACAGAAGGTTGCTTGAAACTAGCTTGTTTCTGAGCTTCTGGAACATTTAATACCGCCCTAAGGCTTCGATAGATTGGTCCTAAAAGCGGTCGATCTGCCTCATCCATGCTATGTTGGGAATTGGTGTGAATCTCAACATGGACTCCTCTATTCATCGCCTCGACTAGCGCCGCAAAAAGGGGTTCTGTCAAAATAAAATATGCATTACTAATCTTAATGGACGCGGTTGCCGAGCGTATCAAATGAATCGTCGTCTCGTAAATTGGGTCCACAAATTTACCGGAATTTATATTTTCAGAAGGATCGTGATCTAAAATCGCTACATAATTCTTTGAGTTATTATTGATTGGTACGGATTTTAGTGCACTGTTTGAATCCGGAATCAGACTCAGCCCACTAGCTGGATTGATGATACTGACATATTGATTCCAAGCTTTCGCAAATTGAGCTGCTGCAACACTAGCCTGAGTACCGCTAACAACTATATCTGTATCTCTCCAGCGACCGCGCAAGTCAGCCCTAATTTCTGTATCAGTCGCATTTGAATCGATTGGGGGTTTGAGGTGGCTATAGTTATTACCAAAGTTCTTACCACCCAAAATTAATTTCTCTCGATCAGTACCGCTGTCTATGATCATAATCTTTCTATGCATACCAAAACCTAAAAATTTTGGATGCTGCCATCTTATAACAGGAATACCTAAATTTACTATCGACGTGGTAATAGCGTCGTGACCGACCCTTTTACTCACAATTCCATCAACAACAACTCGTACATCCACCCCTTTGGACTTCAACTGAGCAAGCTTTTGTACAGCTTTCTTTCCAGTCTCCAAATCATCATAAAAAGCCCAGCTCGATATCCATAAATTCTTTTTCGCAGAACTCATCAATTCATGTCGGTATTCCCAAGATTCTTTTCCATGTATTAAAAGGTCTAATTTTTTATATGGACCACTAGAACTAGCCAATACAGAGAACTCACCATCATACGGCAAAAACGATCCGGCAGCGCCAATTAGATTTTGTAGATTTGTCTTCAGGTCATTGATTGATTGAAGTCTATCGGGAAGTGGTCTTTCTAACATTGCATTTTTTATTGAATTCCAAGAAATGAACCGATTTTGATTCTGAATCTGAACTTCAATCGTATCAAAAACTAGATCCAACGTTTCTCTAGTAACTAAATCTTTTACAGCTTGACTAGAAGACTCAGATACACTCTTTAAAATCAATTTTTGCAAATTTGCGCGCAACATCGCGGGGTTTCTTTGATACACCTCAACTATTCTTGTCCACACTCTTTGGCTAATGATGTCCTTTTCTTCTTCTGATTTGGCATTTCCAAATAGGTTAATGTCTTTTGTAATGCTATCGACAAATTCGTTTGCCGCTGATTCGCCGATTGACTCAGACAATCCGGATACTACCCGTGGTCGACAACTAAAAAACAACAGGCTTAAAACAAGTCCAATCATCATAATGTTACGTGGCATTTACTAACTCCCTTTAGCAACTTCAGAATATCTCTTGGAATCGTTTTGCGAATTTAAGAATTCACCACCCAAAAAAGTCCGCCCTCAAGCATTCTCTATTAGTACAATTTACGTATCGCTTATAAGCATACCCTCTCAGATACAAGATCTGATCTCAGCACCACAGATACGCACCACAGCAAATATTTTAATAATGCTTACATAGAGTTTAGGCTATTATGAGATTTATTTACAATGCTAAAAAAGATGATCGGCAATGGCACTGCCGAAATAAAAATTAACGAAACCTATCCTATATCAATATGACATCCTGAAGACTAGAATCCATGACTCGATTTTCAATACGCGATGTTCACTGAACGCGCTCTTTTAAAGACAATTCTATCGCCCCAGTTTACTTTGCAAATGCCATGATTACCATCTGCCGCCAAAATTGCAGATTCTGAGCGATTTTCAATGATCATTCGCTTTATCTCAGGATCAAAAAAACCATTGATCAGATAGAAATTCTTTCCGGCCGCCCGGTACAATTCTCGGACAATATATTGAAAATTTACATCAGTTCGAGGCTGAATGACACCGCCAGCAGCAGATACGCTCGCGGTGCTACCCAACGCCGTTGAAAACCACATCCCAGAGGACTTGTGCTCCTCAGTTCTGTCTCCCAATGTAATTCTGTATCTGGTTGTTGCCGCTGGATTCGCATTTGAAAACAGAAAATCGTTCAAGGCAGGTGGAGTTTCAATTGGGCTAGTTTCTCCCGCTCGAAAAATACTAGCACCAAGCCTAGAGGCAAGGACCACTCTAAATTTATTTTCTTGAATTGATGAAATCAATTTAGGTATTTTATCAATCCCACCAGCACAAAGATAGCCTACACTGGTTCCAGAGCTTCTGAGTCCATAAATCGTTACCGTCTCATCTGGAACTCGATGGCTAGCAGATAACAATGTGCCGTCACCGCCTACAGTCACAATAACTTTGGACTGACTATCGATCTGCCAATCATTGTGATCTATACATACGATTCGATAAAATATTTTTGCTTTAGTTAGTTCCTGTTCTAGCAAATCTACGGCTTGATGATGGTCATCATGAGCTTGCTTTATTCGATCAAAATCCCATTGGGGCAAAAAGCCTAGTCTAAGTTGATCCTCATACCAAGCTTGGTGTAGCTCCCAGGCCGTTGTTTTTGTCGCTATTATGATTCCTGTCATATATGGAGCATCATCCTCCCGAAGAATTGGCTCCTGCCTCTCGTTGTCCTAGAGTCAAATACTCTGGATTCTCCCAAATACGCCCTTTTGTTTCCAATTCCTTTTTCAAGGTTCTTTCATAAGCTTGCAACAATGAATATCCAGAACCATTGGCCGCGGTTTCGGCTAATTCTTTACGTTTCACATCGTCAATCTTTGAATCGTCCAAAACGATTCTTGATTTAAGTTTTACAATGAATTTGCTGCCCCTATTATCCAACACTCGACCAGCAACATCACCAGGATTCTTAAGCTTTAATATCTCGTCCAAATTTGCTCTATCACTTCCAATTGCGCCAAAACTGCTGGAACTAACCGACATTGGACCGGTGGCCTCCCACTTTGCGCCCAAGTCTTTCAAATCAGCATCTATACTGGTGCCTGCTTTAATCGCTGCAAGGAGCTTATCTGAATTCTCGGTCAAGAGTTTCGCAGCCTTTTCTTCTTTAATTAATTTAGTCGCAATATCGTTGGTCGCCTGCTCTAAGGAAACAGTTTTTGCCTCCACTTTACTTTCAACTTTGATGACATGAAATCCAAATGGGGATTCAATGACTCCGCTTATATCACCTGATTTCATGGCAAATGCGGCATCACTAAACTCTTTCACCATATCCTGCCTAGAAAACAAACCTAGGTCGCCTCCTCTGGCCTTTCCACTAGCTTCGTCCGTCAAAGCAGACGCCAACTTCGCAAAATCTGCGCCTTGAGCTTTAACTTGTTTCAAAACGTCTTCTGCCTTCTTCTTTGCTGCCTCTTTCGACCTCAATGCGCCTTCTCCAGCAGCGTTCTTCGCACCTGTATAGCTAACTAAAATATGGCGAGCCTTCACCTTCTCAGAGGTATTGAATTCAGATTGATGCCCGTCAAAATAGACTTTGACCTTAGCTTTGCCTGGTTCGTCTAAAAATTTCTTAACCTCTTCATCCGATACAACAGTCTTGATCATTGATGGCTCGATCTTCAAAAACTCCACATCTAGCTTTGTTTCACTCAATCGATGTTGTAGAGCAGCCGCGACCTTAGAAACATAGACACTTTTACCGATAAATTGACGGTAATTTTGTACGCCAACACTCCGTCGAATTTCAGACGAAAAGCTTGCTTCTGTATAACCGTTTGAGCGAAGGTAGCGTTCGAAGGCCTCTCCATCAAATTTCCCTTCTTGAGTTCTAAACGCCTTTGCATCTTGGAGAAGTCTCACAACATCTTCTTCCTGCCCTTCAATACCTAGCTCAAGAGCCGCGTTATAAGAAATCCTTTCATCAACTAATTGCCTCATGACATGTTTTGGCAATTGCATTAAAATCGGATCAAACGCTTCCTGATACTGTTGCTGCATTCTATCGCGCGCGCTGTCAAACGCTCGCCTAAATTCTTGAGGACTAACCTTTTCAGAGCCTATCTTTGCGGCAACCCCAGAAACGGTAAAACCTTCATACTTTGGTTGACAAATCCCAAAAAAAGTCATCGCAATGACCGAAAGGCCAAGTAAAAAGTAAGCACCAGAATTTGTTAAAAGTTTCTTTTTGTCTTCGACATTAATGAGTTTATCTTTCCACTTAAACATATTACTGCTTGCCTCCTGCATCAAATGAATCCGAACATAAGTTCGACTGAGTCGATTTAAAATCATCATTGGACTGTCGAAAATTGTATTATCCCCATAAATGTAGCACGTTAAAATTAAATTGAACCTACATTTTTGACTTTTTTGACGGATTGTTTA
>JAPLFV010000303.1:9335-12074 GCA_026390495.1 Pseudomonadota bacterium
GTTTAGAAATTGGATTGTAAATGGAATAACGTTCCCAATAGGCGACACCCTCGAATCCAAAAATTTTTAAGTTTAAATTTGTTGAAAGGGAGAGATTTGCGAGTTTAGTCATTTATTTTTTATTGTGTCGGCCAAACCCGTAGCAATGTAAGTAAGCTCAAGGCAAAAGGCGGTGATGCCACAAATTTGAGCGATGCCAACTTGCCTTTTCTCAGGTAGCTTTAAAGCCAAGATAGAAAACGTGTTGCAGGGATTCTCTGGATGTAGTTAAATTTCCAAATGCACCGAATTTTCTGTGATTAACGAAAACCAGCAATGGAACCCGCTGTTATAATTAAATTCTTTTGAAATTATGGAGGCCCTATGATTTTTGATTGGTTTGCAGGTCTATTCTCTAACGATTTAGCTATCGATCTCGGTACCGCAAACACCCTCGTCTATGTCAAGGGCATCGGAATTGTTACAAATGAACCATCTGTCGTAGCAGTGCAAAGAGACGCTCGAGGCGGAAAAAAAATTCTAGCCGTAGGCAAAGAAGCAAAGGAAATGCTTGGACGAACTCCTGGAAGCATTGTTGCAATACGGCCAATGAAAGATGGAGTTATTGCTGATTTCGAAATTACAGAAGCCATGCTTCGTTATTTCATTGAACGAGCCCACAATCGTCGCACGATGGTAAAGCCAAGAATCATTATTTGCGTCCCTTATGGTATTACGGAAGTTGAAAAGCGAGCGGTGCGTGAGTCTGCCGAATCCGCAGGAGCCCGTGAAGTGTACCTGATTGAAGAGCCGATGGCGGCAGCAATTGGAGCTGGATTACCGATCACAGAACCAAGTGGAAGCATGATCGTTGATATCGGTGGCGGAACTACTGAAGTTGCCGTTATTTCACTTGCAGGTATTGTCTACTCTAAATCTGTGAGAGTCGGCGGCGATAAAATGGATGAAGCCATTGTCAACTACCTAAAGCGAAAGTATCAGTTGTTGATTGGAGAAAGAACAGCGGAGCAAATCAAGATTGCAATAGGCACTGCTTATCCTGACGAAAATGTTCAAACCATGGCTGTTAAAGGTCGTGACTTAGTGGCTGGAATTCCAAAGACCATAGAAGTAAATTCTGAAGAAATTCGTGAAGCAATTATGGAGCCTGTCAATACGATTGTGGAAGCAGTAAGAGTTGCTCTTGAAAAGACTCCTCCTGAATTGGCCGCAGATATTGTCGACAAAGGAATTATGCTGGCAGGTGGGGGAGCACTCATTAAAAATCTCGATATCCTTTTAAGAGAAGAAACTGGACTTCCAATTATGATTGCAGATGATCCTCTTTGTGCCGTCGTGTTAGGCTCTGGAAAGGCTTTAGATCAAATCGACATTTTGAGTCAGGTAACAGTACAGTAAATTTAAGAGAGGTGACGACGCCATGGCTGGCAAGCGCCTTAGATTTTGGTTCTTACTAGGGGGCATTTTTATTGCCCCTTTAGTGCTTTTTTCGACAAATATGACGCCCTGGACTTCAAATATATCCGGCATGCTAAAAATTCAGATGAGCTCCCTTGGAATCAATCTGCTTGATCATGCTGAGCAAACAGTCGAACTCAATCGTCTAAGAAATTTACTTGGATTTACTGAAAAGCTTGAAGATCCATTTACGGTCGCAGAAGTAATTTTAGGGCAAAGAAAGACAGCCGATAAGTCAATTCGGGTTTCAAAAGGTTCATTAGACGGTGTTTCCATTGGAATGCCCGTTGTAACAGCCGAGGGAGTCGTAGGTCGTATCATTCGAGTGGGTTCAAAAATGAGTGACATTCAGCTTCTTGTAGATTTTGGCTCCAATATCGACATTCTGATTCAAAGAAACCGAGTTCGAGGAGTATTGAGTGGATTTGCAAACGAAGAATGTCGCCTCAATCTACAGCGAGGAACTGAAGTCAAGATTGGAGATACTTTGATTACTTCTGGTCTAACCGGAAGTTTTTCTAAAGGGATTCCAGTTGGAAAAGTATTCTGAAAAGAATTGATCCTGACCTTGAACGAATAGTTCAGACTGCAGGCCCAAATTGGATAGAGAAATCATCTCAAGTTCCCGGTGGTTGAATCGTAATTTCTTCATGTCTTTGAAAGGTCCAAAATATATAAACATGCGGCATGAGAACCTATGATTGGAAATTTTTTAAACGAATCATCAAATTTTAGCAGTGGAGATGAAAACAAGCGCTGGTTTCCACCGCGACCATATACCGGAATATTGTGGGCAGACCTCCTCTGGCTGATCGTTATTTTTACTTTACATAACTATATATTTCCCACGATTTTTATGGATTCGATTCCGTTTGATTTTATAACCCCTTGGCTAGTCATCATTTTTGTTGTTTCCTCCCCCCTTCATGCCACTTTTTTCTGGTTCTTTGCATCAGCATTATTGGAAACGTCATCATTAGCGCCCAAAGGAATGTATTTTTGTGCCTACTGGATTGTTTTATCGGTATTGTTACTAACTCGAAAGACATTGTCTTGGAAGTTAGTGGCCCCGTGGTTGGTCACATTTTTCTTTTCAGCATTTTGGATAAATTTTTTTGAAACCACTTTGGTTTTCGTAACTCAAGATGCTAAACAACTGGACTTTGAATATTTCTTTTGCCAGTTTCTTGAGGTGTTTATTACCTGCGCCTTGGGGATGATACTTGCTAGAAGTTGGATGTCTAAGTTCCAGGGAGAAAGAGTTAAAGGAGAATCTTTGGC
>JAPLFV010000224.1 GCA_026390495.1 Pseudomonadota bacterium
CATTTAAAAACTCCTAAGTTAAATCAGAACGTTGCTTGTTTATAAGTTTCTTATAGAGACTGTTTTCATTGGCCATCAACTCGTTATGAGAACCGACTTCTACTATTTTTCCGCCATCTAAGACAAGGATTCTATCGGCAATTTTTACTGTAGATAGTCGATGTGCAATGATAAGAGTCGTTCTGCCAACCATCAATCTTTCTAATGCTTCTTGGACAATAGACTCACTTTCAGAGTCCAATGCACTAGTTGCCTCATCAAGAATCAATATTTTCGGATTGCGAACGGCAGCGCGCGCAATGGCAATTCGTTGACGCTGCCCACCAGACAGCTGCACACCTCGTTCACCTACAAGTGTATCGTACCCCTCAGGAAATGCATCTATGAACTGCGCTGCATTTGACAAACTAGCTGCATCCTTAATTTGTTGCAAACTTGCAGACGGCAGTCCAAAACGAATATTCTCCGCAATACTCACAGAAAAAAGAACAGGGTCTTGCGGTACCATCCCTATCAATGAATGAAAGGTTTCGTAGTCAAGATCCTTAAGATTTATATCATCAATCAGAATTTTCCCTTCAGTCGGGTCATAGAATCTTGCAATCAAGGCTGCGATGGTCGATTTTCCACTTCCCGAAGGGCCAACTAGAGCGACAATTTCACCCGGCTCAATCACAATATTGACGTGAGAAAGAACAGAAAAATGCTCCCGGGTCATATACTCAAACGAAACATTGTCCAATTGAATCCGTCCAAGGGCATTTTTAACCTTCGTAGCACCGTTTTTAGTTATGCCTTTCGGTCGATCAAGAATTTCAAAGATCCGTTTAGAGGCTCCAGCTGCTGACATAAAATCTGTCCAAAGGCCTCCTAATGTGCCAACGGAAACAGCAACCGTCATAGTGTAAAGCATAAAAGATGTCAGCGCACCGATTGTAAATTCTCCATTTACAACTTGGGTGCTCCCATACCAAAGCACCCCGATGATGGCCATCGAACCTAAAATCGAGGCCAAAGCGATAAATGATCCAATCGTCAATATTTTTTTCTTCGCAATATTCAAGGATTCGTTAAGAGTTTTTTCATACCGATTGATTTCGATCCCATCTTGCCCAAAAGCACGAACAATTCGAACTCCCGATAGTGACTCATTAGCAACCCCGCCTGATCTAGCAAAGGCATCTTGCTGTAACTTTGCGAGTGTGCGAATTTTTCCGCCAAAGGCAGCGACACCTGCACCTGCTATCGGTAGACTCAACAACAAGGAAAATGCCAATTGCGGCGATGTATAGATCAACATGATCAATCCACCGACAGCGGTTGCAGCTGTTCGCACAAGCATAGAAATATTGACGCTCAGTGCATTTTGCAAAATTGTGGCATCGGAACTTAATCGACTTTGCAATTCACCAGTTTTTTGGCCATCAAAAAAAGCTATATCCTGATCCAAAAGATGAGTGAATAGCTGCTTTCTCAAGCGAACTACAATTCGTTCCCCTGCTAGTGTAAAGCAATAGTAACGAGCTGCTCCAGCCAAACTTTGTACCGCAAAAATGCCCATCGCGAGCAGTGCAACTTGGTTTAATGTGGACGCGTCCCTTGACGCTAAGGCATTGTCAACGATGCTCTTAATAACTTGAGGGAATGCTAGAAGGGCTGCACTGGACAATGCCAAAAAACCCATGCCTAGCAACAGGATTCTCCACTCAACCAGCGCCATTCTATATAGACGTTTAAAATCTGAATTTGATATTTTGCTTTTAGCCATGACTTCTTCTTAAAGTAAGAACTCGAAATTGCTTCAAGCGAAGTGACATAACCTTATCGTATTATTGATCCAATCACTTAAAGTGCTCCAGTATACCTTACAGAGGTTAGGATAAACAGACATATCAGTTCAACGGCAAGAATTTAAGAAATCAAAAAAAATAGATTCAGTAAACCCCCAGTGTGGAGCTGGGGATCTATTGACTGGCTATCAATCGCAGTTGTAGCACTTGCTTTCTGGAAGCGAAATTGCCGATGTCATATCTAAAGGCACTGAGCCACTTGAAGTGCCACAAGCAATTGCAAATTTTCGCGCAGGAGCTTTGCCTGATAGTTCGAAACGACAGCGATATGTACCAAGACTAAAGTTTGGCTTGTACGATGTACTTTCTACTTTCCACTCAAGAAGATTTGGAGCAACTAGGGTTAGTTTTCCTTTGGCTGTGCCAGAACCAGTTGAGAGGTTGTCTTCATATTTCATTTCGAAGGCGCCAGAAGCAGTGTCGGTGATTTCAAAAGTTCTGTAAGGTTGGACAGAAAAACTATTGATGGTATAATCTCCTTCCAGCATAGCAAGCGTCACCGGAGTTGATGCAGGTGGAGCTAAGTTGGGTTGAGTGACCGGAGGTATAGGCAAACTTGAATCGTCAGAATCATTAGAGTCCTTTTCCGGTTTGGGCTTACAAACCTCTTCAATCTGAGAAGTTTCGCTCGCATCCAATTCAACATTGTCAGGCATTGCTTCAACTTTTCCATATCTTTGGCGATAAATGCCCGTCTCAACTTTTGCGGAACACGCACAGTACTCACCTGTCTCCTTGCCTAATTCCGTGCAGGATTGTTTGAGCTCCAGCTCTAATGAAACCCATTCTTCGTCAACGGTTTTGGAAGGCCCTGGTGCACTATCGCTACTTTTTTGCAGCTGGCAACCTATGATTATTCCTGCGAATCCAATACCAATTGCAAGTCCTAAGATCGGATTGCCACGACCACTTACCATGAATGACTCCATAAATTTACTTGGGGTTATGTCACCAATTCGTCGCCTGAGTGACGGTTGATGCGACTCAAATGCAAACTGATGACCCATTTAAACTTCAGCTAATATTCGCCGGTTATCCGCCAAAGGATCGCAATTCATCGAACAATTTCAGCTCACTTGTCGAATCTTTAGACAATATTGACGGAATTGACGTGGAAGTTAAATTAATTTGGTTTTCTGCGAATATGGTGAAGGATATAAGCGACCGCTTTTTTTATGCGTGAATTTGGAAAAAAAATTTTCGATTTGGCGTCAAAATTATTGCTGTTGTTTCACGATCCGGGTTTCGTGGCGGCAGAATACACACAGTATACTTTTTTTTAGCATGAAGGCTCTTCGAGAGTAGAATTGTTGCCGAAGGCAAGCTTAACTATAACAAATGTTCGTACAATCTTGCAATTACTCAGGAGAGACTCATAAATGAAAGAAATCATTCAAATTTTTGTCCTTTCAACTACGATTTCTCTTTTTGGGTGTGGACATACCGATAGGCAAGGCGATTCGGAGCAAAGAAAACTTGATCGAACAGAGTCCAACAAACAGATTCCAAAAGAATTTTCAAAGTTAGTGCTGGGAACCGGAGAAATCTCGCGCCGAAAAACTGAATATACCTACAATGAGGAAATACATTGGAGTGATCAGGCTCATTTCCAGATTACCGTGCGCTGCTACAAAGGGGAAGACGTAGGAGCACCCATAACCTATGTGCAAACTGGAAATGTCAAAACCATTCCATTTAACTATTTAATTGAGGATACTGAAAGTAGCGTATTCCCGGTACAAGTGGATGGCATGAAATGCTATCACTATTTAATTGCTGTTCAAGTATTTAATCACGAAGGCTCGGCGCCTTTCGAAGGTGATTTAATCAGCGAAAGTTCCAATAAAGTTGAGGGCGCAGGCTTCAGAATGGATGTTTCCGTGAGTGGCTTGGAGAGTTGTGAGTCTCCCAACGCAGGCGGATTTTGTACGAATAGACTGAAATAAAGCCAAAATTTGCTTATGAATTCTCTTCAAATTTAGCTTTTGAAATCATCTCTATTTTAATGGAAAATGACAGGCAACTTTGGAATTTGCGATTTTTTCATTTCGAGATTTTAGCTCTGGAGATTCCACTCGGCATCGATCTTGAACGTAGGGACAACGAGTGTGAAAGCGACACCCACTTGGAGGATTTGAAGGTGAAGGAACATCACCTTTCAAAACTATGCGTTCACGTTTTTTAAATTGTGGATCCGCAACAGGTACAGCAGATAATAATGCTTGTGTGTAAGGATGTTGAGGATTCGAAGAGATTGACTCTGAAGGGCCTTCTTCGACGATGACTCCTAGGTACATAACCGCAATACGATCTGAGATATGCCTCACTGCTGCTAGGTCATGAGCAATAAATAAGTAAGCCATGCCCATTTCATTTTGGATATCAATGAGTAGGTTCATAATTTGCGCTTGAATAGAAACATCAAGCGCAGATATTGGCTCATCGCATATAACGAGATTTGGACGTAAAGCAATAGCTCTAGCAATTCCGATACGCTGTCTTTGGCCACCACTAAACTCATGTGGGTATTTAAGACGGGCATTTTCTGGCAGCCCTACACGACGCAGCAATTCTACGACGGCATCGTCACGTTCCTTAGGTGAAAGCAAATTGTGTATGACAAAGGGTTCAGCGAGTATGGATCCAATTGTATGTCTTGAGTTTAGACTTTCATAGGGATCTTGAAAGATCATTTGGACATCTTTGCGTTTGTTGCGAAGCTCTTGTCCATTTGTCGTTAAAAGATTAGTCCCATTAAGTAAAACTTTGCCTGATGACGGCTCGACAAGACGAATGATACTCCGACCAAGAGTGCTTTTGCCACATCCAGACTCTCCGACGAGTCCTAACGTTTCACCTTTTTGAATCGTCAATGAGATGTCATCTACAGCGCGAACATGTCCAATCGTTCTTTGAAACAAACCACCTAGTATTGGGAAGTAAGTTTTTAAATGTTCAACCTCGAGAACATTCTGACTCATTTTCATTTGATATTTCCCCATTCGTCGACTCGTTTGCACCAACTGTAATGACCCTGAGATTCTTGAACAGTTTTAGATTTTATCTTTGTGGGCGCATTTTCCTTTGGACCTTCGGATGAGCAAATCTCTGTTTTGTGAGAGCACCTTGTTTGAAATCGACAGCCTTGAGGCATTTGGTTCAATGGAGGAACCATTCCTGGAATTGTTTTAAGTACTGATTTTGGAAGCGCATCTAATCGAGGCAAAGAATTGAGTAAGCCTCTCGTATAGGGGTGACTTGTTGATCCAAAGATGTCTTCCACAGAACCGTATTCGACCGGACGGCCTCCATACATCACAAGAACTTGATCGCACATTTCCGCCACGACGCCCAGATCATGCGTGATAAATATAATCGACATTCCTGAGCTGACTTGAAGGTCTCGAAGGAGTTCTAGAATCTGCGCTTGTATCGTGACATCCAATGCCGTTGTAGGCTCGTCGGCAATCAATACATCTGGTTTACACGCGAGTGCCATAGCAATCATGACGCGCTGCCTCATGCCACCCGATAGCTGGTGAGGATATGATTTGAGTCGTTGCTCTGGAGCATTGATACCGACGCGCTTAAGAAGGTCAATGGCTTCTGCATTTTGAGCTTCTGCGTTCATCTCTGGGAAGTGCAGTTGAAAGACTTCTTTGATCTGACTTTCCACGGTTTCAACTGGATTGAGTGCGGTCATAGGCTCTTGGAAAATCATCGCAATTTTTTTGCCGCGAATCGACGGAAGCTTGGCTTTAGGTAAGGCCGCAATATCCATGTCTTTCATCAAAATTCGACCCGATGAAATAGTCCCAAAAGGTTGAGGTAATAGACGCATGATGGCTAAGCAGGTGACACTTTTCCCACATCCAGATTCGCCAACTATGCCCAAAGTCTGACCTCGTTTGACCTCAAACGATAAATGATCCACAGCACGGATCGCGCCGCTTTCGGTCGCAAAAGTGACCGATAGATCTTCTACTTTAAGGACGCTTTCACCAGAGTTTGATGTCATAATCCCTCAACGGATAAATTTGCCTTACGAAAAATGCTAAGATCAGAGTTAAGGAACCCTACTTATTCGCCTTAAATGTTTTGTCGATAATGACCACTTCAGGAAACTTCTTGCCGGACTTTATGGCTTCTAATGTTTCTTTTCTAACGTCTTCATCGATCCAAAATAGACCGCCCTGTGAAGGGTCGAGGGCTTCTAAAGAGCTGTCTCCAAGTTTGACTCCAGGTACTTTTGGTAATTTAAACCATCGCCAGTAAGCATCCCGGTAAAATGGGGTCCCAAATGATGGAATAAGGTAAGCACCGTCGTGGATTCGACGTTGAATTTCTTTTGATAGCTTAATGCGCTCGGGCTCATCAAAAGTTGTTCGTTCTTTGTCGATTAGTTTGTCGAGCTCTGGGTCTTTGGTATTGCTAACGTTATTCGTTTGAGGTTTTCCCGCATTCTCAGAGTGATACCCTTGATGAAAGTTTGGTCTTAAATTGGTGGTCCAAGCGGAATAGGCAATCTCGTGCTTTTTCTCTCGCATCAACTTAAATGCTGCAACTCCGTCCATGAGCTGCAAGTTGAGTTCGACGCCGGCCTTTTTCGCCTCTTCCTTTAGCAATGCTAAGCGACCGTTCATGATTTCTCCACCGTAAGAGATGTTAAAAGACAACCGCTTACCGTCTTTGACGCGGATTCCGTCTCCACCTCTTTGAGTCCATCCGGCCTTGGTAAAGTATTCGTCTGCAAGTTTGAGGTCAAATTTTCTGGGTTTGATTGAGGTGTCGGTGTATTTTCCATATCCAACAAAGGCCTGAGCTAGGTGCTCATACTCGCCGCGAATCAGTTTGTTGATCACTTCCGGGATATTAAATGAATGGGCTAGACCGAGCCTTATATTGAGATCTGCCAAAAGTGGATGTTCGGTGTTGAGCCAAAAGCCCACGGCACTTTCGGGAGAATCTGTATAAAACCAGAGTTTGTGAACATAGCCATTTTTGAATATGTCTTCGTTTCCTTTGTCATGCCAATACGTCGGCGGTGTTACAAAAAAGTTTGAAAGCTGGGCTTTTTTGAACATTTCCCAAGCCACATTTTTATCCCTTACGATATCAAATTGAATTTTCTCGACATTGAATCGACCACGGTAGTAGCGAGCATCATCAAGAAACCACGATTTGCGTCGTTTAAAGGTGACATACTTTCCCTTTTTGACTTCAGAGATCTCGTAAGCAGCAGAGGTTGGCAAGATCTTCCAGTTAAAAGCTTGAACGTATTCATCGGGAAGTTTTCCTCCAAATGCGTGTTTTGGAGTTGGACTGACGTTGCATTTCATATAGAGATCACTTTGTGGTTTTTTAGTGACGGCACGAACTCCTACAGTCTGCGGGTCGATCTTAAATACTAACTCGAGCTCATTCTTCCAGAAATCTTGGTAAAATGGATCCATCGCAACTTTACTTTTATGAAATTCCATCGTGAAAACAAAATCGTCAGCAGTGATTGGTTTGCCGTCAGACCATTCGGCCTTAGGGTTTAGCTTAAAGTACATGGTTCGACCGTCAGCATCATAGGCCCAATGTGTTGCTAGCTGAGGAATGATATTGAGTGTATTGGGGTGAACACCGACGAGACTAAGACTAAGAGGATTCAAATAGTTTGCAAAGGCCCCATTAGAGTCAGGGCCAAGACTTCTCAAAGTAGCTGGGAAGGAATCAATCTCTTTATTTAAAGTCCCACCTCGTTTTGCATTGAGGTCCGCATACTCTGGATCAGAGTCATTTGAGAGCCACTTCACATTCGCTGGTAGTGTTTGTGAAAATAGGTTGCTAGGCATACTGACAGCGAGTAATCCAACAGCCAAAAAACGCTTAGACCCTCTGAATAATCTTACTCTCAGACTCAAGTTTGATTTATGTGTCATACTACTTTCCTCCCTTAAAATCTGTCGTCAAAAAAGCGTTTGAATTATCATGCAGTTTTATGATTCGAACGTTGAATATTGTTTTGGGTCAAATGCCTCTCGAATCGCTTCTCCGATAAATGTTACCATAGTTAAAACAACGATCATGGCCACAGTTACAGAAGTTACGATCCATAATGCTTGAAGATTCGCCGTCCCCTGGGCTAGCAGCTCGCCCCAACTAGGTGTTGGTGGTGGAAGTCCAAACCCCAGGTAGTCTAAGGATGTTAAACTTACGATTCCGCCTGTAACTGAGAACGGAATAAACGTTACGAGCACTGAAAGAACGTTGGGTAAAATATGATTAAAAATGATTCTAAAGTGACTAGCGCCTAATGCCTTTGCAGCAGAGGTATATTCGCGTGCTTTTTCTTTGTAGGTAGAGGTACGCATATACCAAGTCATCCCAATCCAATCAAAAAAGACCATAATGGCAACCAGGATCCCAAATCTGGGGACGATGATGGAACTGACAATCATGATGACATAAAGAAAAGGCACATTGGACCAAATCTCAATGATGCGTTGGAGTATGATGTCAAACTTGCCGCCAAAATACCCCATGGCACAGCCTACAGATACCCCTATTGAATAGGTCGCAATCAAAAGCAGCATTGAAAACGAAATCGCTGTTCTGAATCCATAGACAAGCCTGGCCAATATATCGCGACCGGTTGTATCAGTGCCGAGAAAATGCCTTTGATCGATGCTTGGGGCAAAGGGTGGATACTGTCCATCCTTCAGGTCAGACTCATAGGCACTCCAGGGAACTATAGGAAGGAGGACAAAATTGTTCGAAGATTGGTCTAAAAATACTTTCTTTAAGTCTCGATAATTTGTTTCGTAGTCATAGTCTAGTCCAAAGGTTTTGCCAGGATAAATCGATCCATAGGTTGGAAAGTAAAACTTGCCTTCATACTTTACAAAAAGTGCTCTATTGCTTATCAGAAGCTCAGCGCCAAACGACAAGATCAACAGCAGGGTAAAACAAATGAGGGACCACCATCCACGGCGAATGCTGCGAAATCGAGCGAATTTTTTCTTTGTGATGGGGTCTAATGAAAACATGAAACTTGCATTGTCCTTTCTTTATTACCTGTTGAGCTATCTAAACTGAATTCGTGGATCGACGATGGCGACACAAATATCTGAAAGAATGTTTCCTGTAAGTTGAAGCAATGCAGAGATCACTAAAACTCCCATGACAATAGGATAGTCTCTCTCAACAATGGACTCGTAACCGAGAAGTCCCATGCCATCGATGTTAAAAATCTTTTCAATCAGGAACGATCCTGACAAAAGAAAAGCAATGTTGTTCCCAAAGTTAGTGGCCAGCGGTATCAGGCTATTGCGAAAGGCGTGCATTACAACAGCGCGACGGTAGCTACAACCTTTTGCGATTGCAGTTCTTACATAGTCAGATGAAAGCTGATCTAAAAGGTTGTTCTTCATCATAAAGGTCATCAGCGCAAAACTGCCGACAACATATGCCGTCAACGGCAAAACGGCGTGCCTAATCACATCTAATATTTTCTGCGGTGTCGTTAAATCTTCAAAACCGTCGCTGATAAATTTTCCCATGGGAAGCCATTCTAGCTTCGAGGCAAAAACAACCATCAACAGAATTCCAACCACATATCCGGGAATGGCGTATCCAATGAAAACAAAAATTGAAGAGATGTTATCAAACCAGGTTTTGTGACGGACGGCTTTGAGTACGCCAAGTGGAATACAAATTAGGTAAGTGATCAGCATCGTGGAAAATCCGTAAAATGCAGATATTGGTAGGCGAGATTTAATCGAATCCCAAACAGGCTCCCCGTACCGCGTCGAATTTCCTAAGTCGAACTGGAGTACCTTTCCCAGCCAGATAAAATAGGCAGTAATAACAGGCTTATCGAAACCATAATAAGCATTCAGTTGTTCAAGCTGTTCTTCCGACAGCGTACCCTGACTTGCTCGACCTGAGGTTGAGGACATGCCAGACGACTTGCCGTCCATCGATCCCATTTGCTTTGAAAGGATTAATTTTTCGATAGGTCCACCCGGGACGAAGCGCGTCACGATGAAAACCAGCATGGTTATCCCTAAAAAAGTAGGGATTATAAGTAGTAATCGACGGAGTAGGTATTCAGTCATCGGCTCGCTTTCGCATTGCAACATGAAGATGACCTATCAGCATTGCTCTTGGCAAGATCCCGAATAGGCCTTTAACTTCATTATAGATTCCATGCTGATGCATTACAAAATAATGAATTGACTGGGCTTTTATTGCCCTGCTTTGGGTCGGTCTTGAGGGGTATGCCGATCTTGGCAGTGAGCTCGGGATGTTTGACTTAACTGCCGATAATGTTCCCCTTAAATAATATTTTTGTCAGGTACGCCAATTTGTTGGACAGACGGCCAGTTTCCCTGTATGTCCACTCTATCAGTGCATTGGCGAATTTTAAGAGCATACAGGAGTAGGCTATGACACACTCGTTCTTTAATGTTTCTAACATTTTATCCAGACCTTTCACAAAGTCCTTGAGTTATGGACTTTTTATTGTTTGTAGTTTGTCTGGCGCCACTGCCTATAGCCAAGAATTTGATTTTAGACCTCTATCAGAGGCACGATCCAGTTTAAAACCAACTCCCTATACTCCTGCTCAAAGGAAGTTAGTCGCTGAGCAAGCTTTGATGTTTATTAAAAACATGTACGTACACCGTGAATTGAAAGTCAAAGATTTTGGGGCAAAAGTTGATCCTGTGCCACGTCTAGAAGCGATCGTCGCTGAGGCGTCTTCATTGTCGGATTCGGAGTTCCATGAAAAAATTCAAAGCGTGTTCGTGGACCTTCACGATAACCACACTGGTTACACAGCTCCTCTACCTTTACGCTGCTCATATGTCGTTTCACCTTTAAGCTTTAGAGACGCAGATGAAAACGGCAAGAAAGTTGTTTTGTTTGATCAAGTGAGCCGCATTTTTGAAAGTATTCCTGGAGAGCACACTAACGCAAAACGCCTCGATAAATTATTGGCAGTAGACGGTGTCGATATAGATACGTACTTAAAAAATGTCATTCATCCTGAAAGCTCTGGTGCAAATGATGACGCCATGACCGTCTACGGACTCATGAATTTTACTATTCGTAGTTTAGCCTCTCTGCCAGTTCCCAAAAAGGATACCATTACGTACACGCTGCAAGGCGCTGACGGAAAATATGAAATCAAGAGTGACTTATACGCACTTGTCAATGAGCCAAGCTGTGCAAAGAGTGCTGCTAATGAACAAGCTAGTGGCGCAGCAGTAGATGCTGCAGAGAACACCACTGTTAAAATCTGGAAAGAATATGTGGCACCAGCAACTCATGCAAGATTTGCGGATGATATTTTGAGTGAAATTGCCAATATTCAAGATATTAAGACCCCAGCTGGGCCAATTACTTTCATGCAATTGCATACGTTTATGCCTCAAAATTCTTCGGTTGAGAGTTTGATTCACAGAGTGCGAGATGAATTGAAAAAACGCCATGACACAAGTCGGGGTCTTGTGATTGACCTCAGAAATAATGGCGGAGGTGCTGTAAAGCTTGCTGAAGAAATGATTCAGTTGTTTACCCCAAACGAAGTTCAACCTTCAACAGTTCGACTCCTACCAAACAAGCTTAATTTAGAAATGTTCCTTCGCTCGAATGGTCGAGAAGAGAATGGCTGGACAAGCGATATCCGCGCAGCTTTAGCGAGAAATGAAAAATATACTGCACCGCGCATTTTGACGACAGTTCGTGAAGCGAATAGGTCAGGCCAAGTTTGGATGAAACCAGTGATATTGATTGTCAATGCAGCTTGCTATTCGGCCTGTGACATGTTTGCAGCGGGAATGCAGGATCACGGAGCTGCGACCATAGTTGGATCCCATACTTCTACTGGAGCTGGTGGTGCTAACGTGATGGAGTATGCAGCATTTAAATCAGTTTTTGGCGCTGCAGCTGGTTTGGACAATCCTTTTAAGACTCTTCCTGGTGCTCAAAGTATGAGAGTTTCTTGGCGTCAATCAGTGCGAGTCGGAAAGAATGCAGGGAAACTCATTGAAGACGCAGGTGTAAAACCCGATTTTCTTGTTCGTGAAAGTCGCGCTGACATTGAACGTGGAGAATCTTTTGCGATTATGAAAAAGATTAAGGAAATATTGGAAGTTTTGGAACCTCGATTTGCTTCAAATATCAAGTTAGCGTCTTCAGTCAGAATCGAAAATGGGGACGGCGCAAAATGGTCCGAGCAGGTTTCTGGAGTTGATAAAGTAGAGGTTAGGCTTGATGGCAAGATATTGAAAACTTTTGATATCAATTCTGACAAAGAGATTTTGGAAATTGAAATAGCCGACGTATCTGGCGAATGGGAAAATAAGAGATTTACAGTTATTGGCTACAAAGAGAATAAAGTTGCGGTCAGAATTGTAAGAGAGTTGTTCTGGAGAGGTAAAAGCATTCCTATGCCTTCATCTGGTTTAAGAGAAACATTTGATGGCCCGCTCACATATCTTAAAACTAACGTGTCTCTAGGTCCTAGCGAAAGTGTTTGGCAACCTGTTGACGGAGTCTTGAGAGTTGGGCAAGGTCCAAATTACTCATCAAGTGTTGTCACCGAAGCATTGTTTCCAGTGGATGCAACATCTATAAGAGGTGACCTTGCCGTAGTTATCGATTTTGATTTACAGTCTGAAGAAGGTATGGATGTATTCAGCATCATGGCCCGCGATCCGAATACAGGGGCAGAGCAGTACATCTATACATTGGATGGCACGATTTCCACAGGTCGACCTGCGATGATCCCAATTCCTAAGATTGCCAACCAGATGGAAATTGTTTTGGAGTTTGAATCTGATGAAAACTGGAACATGGTCGGTCCAAAAATCAAGACACTTGCTGTCATTAAGGCTCCAAATCAGAGTCCATTTGAAGGTGGTTTGTTTTCTAATTTAGTCAGAAGAATTTTTCCAAGACGATAGGTTTTTTAAAGACTCTTTTCAATTTAAACGTCGCTGACGCTGTAAGGCGCTAGCGACGTTTTCTTATGAGGTCTGATCAAATTGTAGGGGCATTGCAAATATATTTTAAAGACTCTAAACTGCTAAGTGTAGAGAGATTGAAATTTTTTTTAGTTTCTTAGCGTGAATTTTGTTAGCTGTTAATTGATATTTTTCTGATTTGATCTAAAGAAGCAATCTGATGAGCTGACCGATCGAGTCATTATAGCGAATGATCAAATCATGGGTTTTTGTTGTGCTGTTAGTGTACTGTTGATGACGAGGGGTTCGAGCGAAATGAAACTACAGCTAATTGTTGCTATTTCTGTTCTAATGATTTTTGGCGGTTGTAAATCCAGAAAATCACAAGTAAAAAATTTAGTCCAGTTAGAGTCGAGCCCTCCAAATGTTCTCTACCATTTTGGGGCCTATCGGCATCTTGAGACCTATCATAATGTTCAGGATTTGACTGATAACTGGAGTCGGTTTCCATCATCTCAAGGGGTTTTTGGAGGCCCCTACAGGGCAGGGATTTATTTGAGTCAACATCCTGCCTACAATGAAAAGTATAGTTTGGACGATATCACTCCTATTCCAGGAGAGCCCTCACTATTACCATGGTTTATGACGCTAAGATTAAAATCAGAATGTTCTGCCAATTCGGGAGATGCTTCTAAATGGATTGATTTGCCAAGTAACCTAGCTCTATTTAAATCATGTCGCTCACAAGAGTTTTTGCTGAACCAAGTTCCCAACAATGATTGTCAGAAAGAGATATTAGATCTCTATAATGCCAGAGGGATTGGAATTGTTCGAGACTCATGGTGGACGGATCGAGGCTTTTGGTTCATTCGCAATACAAGTTGTTTGGAAAGTTTAGATTCTTCGCCTTTAAATGTATTAACTGGTGCGGCTAACACACCCGAATTTTGGCATATGACGCCTTACCAAAATAATGAGAAACGTACAGATGATACAAGCCGGGATTATCGCCCAGGCGAGTTAAGTTTTGCGGCCGTCGTAAAGGCCTTGGTGGAGGTTGCAGAAGTTGACCAAGCGTTGATGTCTCAATTTTACTTGAATGCAGAAAGAACCGACCTGTTGAACTTAAAGGGCCCTTTATTGATACTTGGGCGCCATGCATATGGTTGTATGAAAGATCGCTCCGACCGCCTGGCGTTGCAAGAAGCATTGGCGACGAATTTTCTGAATAATTTTGATCGTGAAGTCAGGAATTCTTCCGGTCTATCAAATCGAATTGGAAATCTTGCTAAGAAATTGAATTTTTCCTGCGCATCTTCGCCCCATGAAAATGGGCAGGTTTCGAGTGCAACAACAGATACCGAAAGTATAGAAAAGGCCTCTGCAAACGCGAGTCAATTGACTGGAATTCTGGCTATGAACGGAAATTTTAAATCGGCAAAACAAAGCATTTTGTCGATTGACGCCCAGGGGAACGTAAAATTTAGATTCTACAATCAGCCCACATTTTATTCAGCTATCAAAGTTGAGGTTGATAAGAATGATTCCAATAAAATGAAAGTCATATTGACTCAAAAAAATAGTTTTGAATTCAAAAAATTGTCAGAAGATACCATATTATCTCGGTGGGGCAATTCTCCGTCGACTTCAATTCACACCCGTGTAAAATAATTTGATAGTGAAGAAAAAGATGAGCTTTGTTTCTGTTGGTTGGTTTGCATTGTTATCACTTATTGCGTCGAACTGATTTGCAGATAGTACCTGCAAGTATTCCAGTGATGGGACTTGTGACGATGGTCGCCATGGGGCGTCTTATAGCCTATGCAAGTTGGGTACCGACGATACTGATTGTAGACACCTTGGCAGCCCTGAAGGCTCCAGTGATGTTGTTGTGAGCTGTGATAACGAATGCTTGTTTAGTTCAAGATCGAAGTGGGAAAAGAAATGTATAGGTTTCGATAGTAAAACCGGTGAAATTCGCTGGGAAAATGGCATTCCTTGCACTCCTGTAGGTCCCTTCGATTGTTGGGATTGCCAGGACTCGGGCAATCTGGGGTTCTCTGCAAGTTATGTCTACCTGAAAGATCACCATTACGTCGATTTACCCTTTACGGCCTTTTGTCACGTTGGCAGAGATCATCCTGACTGCGGCAGCAAAACTGTTTTACAGATTTGCCAAGAGCGAATTCGGGCAGACTCCAATTGTCGTAAGATAATTCCGCGAGGTCAATAGGAGTGCAAATCTCAATTACTTAGTTTAGTTAGATCGTCACTTAGATAGTCGCTGGTGTCTTGCGCGGGCGACGGTTTATTTTGATTCAAAAAATTGCTCATGCAAATCAGAAATGATTTTTTTCAAAGATTCAGAATTCTTTTCAGACTTCACGGCGATGGTAATAATATCGTTTTTAATTTCAAAAAATAAATACTTATCTTCGTCAATAATTCGCGAGATATCTTTTGCGACCTCTGGATTTTGCCAAAAACCACTACCTACTATTGATATAATCCCACACTCTTTTACGTCAATTGAAGATGATCCTTCCTTGTGAGGTGTCAGAACCTTCAATGCTTCCGAAACATTAGAGGCAGCAACCGACCACAATAAATCTACGCATGATCCATTGATTGTTTGAGATTGAATCTGAGGTGCTTCACCTAATTCCCAAAGTTGACATCTCAGCTCATTGATCGCAGAAAAAGTGCCTTTATCAGCTTTCAAGGATGCAGACAAAATAGCCATTTTCTCTTTGTGAGTGATGGCTTTGACTCCAAATTTTTCCATTTCTGCTATCCCTTTGATTGTGGTTCCAGTTAAACTTAAATCAAAACTACTTTTAATCTCGATGGGTAAATTAAACTTTTGCGCCAAGTTAGCACCTCTAGGGTGCAAAATATTTGCTCCACACCAAGCCATACGAGTCATGGTATCCCACTCTAGGTCAGAATGTTTGACCGCTTTGGATACTATTCTAGGATCACAGGAATAGACCGCATCGACATCCTTATAAAGTTGGCAACGATCGGCCTTTAGATATCCTGCTAAAGCAATGGCGCTGAGATCTGAGCCTCCGCGCCCTAGTGTGGTTATTTCCTTTGTTGTTTGACTGACACCTTGAAAGCCAGCAACGATTACGACGGCACCTAAGTTCAGGTTTTCTTGGATTCGATACCCTGTAATATTTGCAATCCGAGCATTTCCATGTCCAGTGTCAGTAATGATTCCGCTCTGACTGCCAGTTAGAGAAACCGCTTTGACGCCGATTTCATTGAGTGCAATGCTCATCAATGCCATGGCGATTCTTTCGCCAGACGTAAGCAACATATCGAGCTCTCTACGAGGAGGTCGATTTGAGATTGAATGTGCTAAACCCAAAAGCTCGTCAGTTTGGTCGCCCATAGCACTGACGACGACGACGACGTTGTGGCCCTGAGCAACGGTCGCTTTGATGTGATTGGCGACATGCTTGATTCGGTCAATGCCACCGACGGAGGTTCCACCATATTTCTGAACGATCAGTGCCAATTTGCTCTCCAATAAAGTCAATAAATTCAGGAAATATATGTTTAATGTGAATTTCATCAAAAATTAATAAAAAAAACAATAACACTTCAAACAAAAAGTATCTTAGAATAATTAGATGAGCATTCATAACAATTCAGTTAACGCTTCAGAAGCTGCAATGGCGATAGACTCGCCAGTTTTGAAAGTTGGCATTGATCCATTTTCAGGTGCCTCTTCAGATGTCAGTTATTCAAGTGCACTTACAGAATGGATTTTAGAGAAATCAAATCCTCCTGAAATGTTATTCAATAGTGATAGTCTTGTGTTTGGTGATGAACGAACTTTTATAGTGTCTTCGATTGTTCGTCCGGCAGTCTACCGTACTGGCATCATTGTGGTTATTCTGCCGAGTATAGATAGCATCCGCAGGTACAAACGCTATCTAGGCTCATTCGATGTCAGAATGGCTTCATTTGATTTAGCCCCTACTAAAGCTGAAAAGAGAGAGATTTGGGAGCAACTTGATGACCAAGAAGTGGATGTCATTTTGGTCTCGCCTGGGCGCTTGAATTCGCTTCGGTTTCGCGAGCGATTGGCGAGACGGACTATTAGACATATCGTAATTGGCCAAGCTCATTTGATGAGCTCTTGGGCTCATCGGTTTAATCCATATTATAGACAAGTCGGTAGTTTTGTTCGGAGTCAAACTTCAGTGCGCAAAGTGGCTCATTTTTGGACTGCCGATCAGAAAGTTTATCAGGATGTTTCAAAATGTTTAGGTTTGATCAACCCCGCTGTTTCTAATGCCAATGAGTCCGTTACGCTAACTCCAAAACTAAGGGGAGAGGTTGTAAAGACGGCGGAGGAGCGCACTCAACTCATCAATGATTTTTTGCTCAACCATGATTGTCAGGGAGTCATTTATGCGGGTTCGCTGAAGGAGATTCATGACACAAAATCAATGTTGGCGAAAAGGGGAGAAGAGCCTGTTGTTTACAGACCTGGGGTCGATGAATTCACATTGAATAGAATACGAGAGCAATTTGAAACGGGCGAAATTCGAATTGTCATTGCCCAAGGTCCATTCCTTTCAACCTTAGAAAAATCACCGGGTCTTGAGTTTGTTATATTTAATGGGTTGCCAGAAGCTCTTGAATTTGTCGGACAAGAATTGTTTGCTCATGAGACGGCGACTCCCTTGGCTTGTCTTTGCTTAGCCTCTGATAGAGATTTTTTTCATCATCGATTTGTGATTGATAAATCTTACCCAGACTCATTGAA
>JAPLFV010000409.1 GCA_026390495.1 Pseudomonadota bacterium
ATTGAGGACCCTTGGTTGAACTATACGACAAACGCCATTGGAACATTAAATGTTCTTGAGGAAATTAGACGAAATCCGAGTGTTGTCTCATGCGTTATTATTACAAGTGATAAATGTTATGAAAACGTTGAGTGGGAACACGGATACCGAGAGAATGATGCACTTGGGGGTAAAGACCCTTATAGTGCATCTAAAGCGTGTGCCGAAATTATTTTCAAATCTCATTTTCGAACTTACTTTAAAGCAATTCAAAGTTTAAGAATTGCTACGGGAAGGGCTGGTAATGTCATTGGTGGTGGTGACTGGGCTAAGGACCGAATTGTGCCTGATTGCGCTAAAGCTTGGGGGGCGAAAAGAACTCCCACTATTCGATCTCCTTTTGCGACAAGACCATGGCAACACGTATTGGAACCCATAAGTGGTTATTTGAGTTTAGCTACTAGGCTTTATCAAGATGCTCCAAATCTCAATGGAGAGTCATTTAATTTTGGACCGCCTGCGGATGTTAATGCGACGGTCGAAACCTTGTTGAAAGAGGTTCAAAAAATTTGGCCTAACTCAGGGTGGGAAGTAGAGGCATCCAAATTATCTGGCAAAGAAGCTGGGCTTTTAAAATTGAGTTGTGATAAGGCGTTAGCGAGGCTCACTTGGAAACCGGTTTTGAATTTTGAAGAGACCGTTAGGTTCACTGGATCTTGGTATCGTGCATTCTATGAATCAAAAAATAGCAGCATTAGTGAGCTTACAAAGAGTCAGATTAGCGAATATTGTCAATTGGCGAAAGTTCGTAAATTGCCTTGGGCCTTAACATGAGTCAAACAGCTCACCCGCAATTAATTGAAGGTCTTCAAGTCATTGATCTGAAGCTGATGAAAGACCATCGGGGCAGCGTCATGCACATGTTGAAGGAGTCTATGAACTTAGGTGTCGTGAAAGAAGTCTATTTTTCAACAGTGGTGCCTGGAGTTACTAAGGGGTGGAAGCGGCACCAAAAAATGACACAAAGATTTGCGGTCCCTGTCGGTGAGATTCAATTTGCATTCGATGACGATCGAGTTGGTTCAAAGACAAAGGGCGTGACTCAGACCATAAATTTGTCGCAATCTAACTACAAATTGCTCATTGTACCCCCTGGTATCTGGTATAAATTTAGCTGTATCTCACAAGTGGAAGCACTTATAGTCAACGCATCTGATTTGGAGCATGATCCGTTAGAATCCCAGACTAAAGAATTATGAAAATAATGAAAAATAATTGTAAATGGATTTGAAATTGATACTGATTGTTTGAATTATGCAGTCAAGGAGAGTCATATTTACTCAAAGGCCAAAATTTTTTTCCCTTTTAATATAAATTTAAGAGAAGCCCTTAAATATAGATTTAGTTTGTCTGCTCTTACCTTTTTTGTTTTTGGGGCTCTTTTGGGGGTCGTTTGGCTGATGCCTTCCTATGCTGCGCCAGAGCAAATGTACAAGCGAGAAAGTATCGAAGTCTGGCGAATCATTCGACTTATTTTGCCGCTTTTTGTGGCCTTTGTCGGACTCAGTTTTGGCGGGATTAAGAGATCTATTTGCTTGGCAGACATTCTTCTTTTAACCATGTTTTTTCTTTGGCCCCAAATTTGTTGGACGATGAATGGAGCATCTTTTGAAACTCAGTTCTATATTAACGTTCCATTTATGATCAGTGGGCTGACAATTTTCTTTATTTCATTTTTGAATTTGAAGCTGTTGAAGAATTTAGTTTATGGCCTAGCAACAATTGGCACTTTTCTAGTTTTTTATCGAATATATGGCTATGGAATAGAAGTTAGCACATTCTATTTTCGCCCTAGATGGACTTTTGGATTTTCTCACCCTTTGGTTACCTCGTCAGTAGTTTGCTGCATGGCTATGGCAATTTTGATTTTGCAATCTCACATTCGACTGTTATCAGTTAGGATTTGTTTGCAAGTCCTAACTTTGGCCTTGAGCATATATGTGCTGTATAAAGTAGATTCTAAAAATATGAGTATTTTCGCAGTGAATTCGATTCTACTTTTCGCAGTACTAGCGGTTTTAAAGAATCGAGTAGTGATTGCATTGAGCTATGTCATTGGTGTTGCATCAATTGGATGTTTCGTCATTTTAGCCGCAACTCATTATGGTTTTAAAGACGTCGTTGCCCAAAAATTGTCTACGTCTTCGTTCCTTTCGCGTTTAAATGATTTTCAAGCAATCATCGATAGTATTCAGCTGGGGCCATCTGCGCTGTTTGGAGTATCGAATTCTGTTATTAAGTCCTTTGCTGTTTCAGACTCAATTTATACTAGTATTTGGCATCATTACGGACTGA
>JAPLFV010000381.1 GCA_026390495.1 Pseudomonadota bacterium
GTTTGGATTTATGGCATTCGATATAGGGACGTGTATTGGATGACCGTCGCAGCAGCCGCAGCCGCAGGGTCTGCTGCATTGACCTTAGACCCAGTTAGAGATGCTCCGATTTGGAGATTTCGAGTCAACTACGCGATTGACGCTCTAGGCTGGGCCTCATTCTGTATCGCAATTTATACTTTCTTGAGAAAGAGCGCAAAACAGACGACTCTGATCCTCATTGCAATATCCGTCACGGCAATTTATATGTCTCAGCTTTTAATTCCAAAAGACATCTATAAATCCTGGATTGGCAATTACCAGATTAGAGACGGAATTGTGATTGGAATTATTCTCCTAATTTTTGCAAAAGTGTCTTCAAATATTTCTCCAGATATTCCTCAAAGACGACATATTCAGCGACTAACTTTAACGTATTTATTAATTGTTGTCGGGATATTTCTAATTTTGGACGGCACATTTGGACCACGACTTGGAATTTCAGCCATGAACATTACCAGAACAGCGCTCATTGGCGCTTTCGGCACCTTCATGATCATTGATTTAGTCGTGTTTCAAAGAGGCTATTTCGAGGAGAAATCACTTAAGGAAGAGGAAGAGAAACGACGCTCTGCTTTGGAAGATCGAATGGAACTTGGATTTTCCATTCAAAAATTGCTCATGCCAAACGATTTTACAAAGGAATATGGACCCTTCAAAATTCACGTTTTTTATGAGTGTGCGGAAAAGATGGCAGGCGATTGGTTCTATTGGAAAGAGGCACAAAATGAATGCCGAGTGGTCTGCGGAGACGTGGTAGGAAAAGGTCCTGAAGCTGCGATTGCAGCTACATCTATTTTAACAATTTGCAACAATTTTGCTTCGGTTGAGCCCACAATGGAAGCCTTCTTAAAAAAATTAAATTCTACTGTGGCAGAATTATTTAGAAAAAGCTCAGTATCAACTGCAGGGGGCGCGGCATTGACCCAATCTGGCAAGGCCACAATCTACAATCATGGATTCTCCGGTTGGATGATTATTAGAGACTCTAAAGTTGAGATGATCGCGCAAAGAGGCCCTCCACTTGGCCCTGATCCAGACGCAAAATGGGAAGGATTTGAAATCGATATGAAAAAGGGTGATCGGTTGATCATATTTTCGGATGGCGTTGCCGAGGGTCCACGAGCCTTGAAAAAGGTTTCGGCAGCAATACAATCAAACTATGACGTTTCATTACCAAACCTCGCTCAGATTATTTTAGAGACAGGAAAATTTTCTGTTATTGACGATGATAGAACTCTACTCATAATTGAAAAAACATCATAAGCAATAGGGACCAAATCATGAGTCAATATATATTGTCCATAGATGAAGGCACAACTGGCGTGACAGCACTCATAGTTGAAATTTCATCACAGGGCACTCCAAATATTATCGCAAAGCACACGACAGACTTCCGCCAAATCTTCCCCGACTCTGGGTGGGTAGAACACGATCTCAACGACATCTGGCACGCTGCCAGAACTTCCGTGTTGAAAGTTTTAGAGTTAACTGCTGCATCATGCAATCCAAGATCCCTTGCTGCTATAGGACTCACAAATCAAAGAGTGAAGAACTGAAACTAAAAGGGCTTGAACACGACGTTCGGATAAAAACAGGACTTGTACTTGACCCTTATTTCAGTGGTACTAAAATTTCTTGGTTAATGAAAAACAACCCTCAGGTTAAAGAGAAACTAACCAATGGTTCCGCAATATGTGGAACCATCGATACCTATCTACTTCATCGTCTAACTGGTGGGTTAAGTTTTGCAACAGAGCCAAGCAATGCCAGCAGAACCCTCTTAATGAATCTAAAGGGACATTGGGACAGAGATATGTTGGACCTGCTTGAAATTCCAAGCCAATCAATTTTACCTGAAATCAGGTCAAGTGCTGATCGATTCGGAGTTACAAAGGGATTAGACTTTCTACCAGATGGAATTCCAATCACAGGCATGTTAGGCGATCAGCAAGCAGCCCTTGCCGGTCAAACCTGTTTCGGGGTTGGCGAAGCCAAGTGCACTTACGGGACAGGTGCATTTCTACTTATGAATACCGGAAAGGAATCCGTTTTATCAAAATCAGGATTACTGACGACGGTTGCTTGGGGTCTTAAAGGAGAGCTAACCTACGCCCTCGAAGGTTCGTGTTTTATTGCTGGAGCAGCGATACAATTTTTGCGCGACCAGTTAAAATTTCTTGCTAAATCAGATGAATCAGAGGCGATGGCATCACAGGTTGAAGCCTCGCCGAATTTATATTTTGTACCTGCTCTTTCTGGATTAGGAGCCCCTTACTGGGACCCAAAAGCCCGGGGAGCATTTTTAGGACTTCACCGCGGATCTACCACCAATGAAATAGTCCGCGCATCACTTGAAGGAATTGGTTTTCAAGTCATGGATTTGACGAGATCTATGACTGGGGATTTAGGGCGAGCACTGTCCGTCTTGAGAGTCGATGGTGGTGCAGCAAAAAATAATCTACTTATGCAATTTCAAGCAGACCTCATTGAGGCACCCGTTGACAGACCCGCAAACATCGAAACAACCGCCATGGGGGCTGCTCTTTTTTCTGCACTAGGAGTGGGAATCTTTTCCGATCTAGACCAACTCAAAAGCGCAAGAGTCCAGGATAGGTTATTTTCACCTTGTTCAAACTTAACTGAAAAAGCCTCTTTGATTCTAAAGAAAAAAGGATGGGCGAAGGCAGTTCAAGCGGTTCAGCTTTTCGCCAAAGAATAGATTCAAGTTTATCGTTTCGCACCTTTAATTAGCGGTGCAGTAGAACTCCGAGGCCCAACAATAGCCACGATAAAATCAGAAACACACCACCTATCGGTGTGATAGCACCCAACTGACGATTTCCGGTAAAAACCAATAAAATAAGCGAAATCGAAAAGACCAGCGCGCCTAAGATCATAGATATCGCGCTTGATTTCATGTACCAATTTTCTATGCGACTCATGACTAGAGATACGATGCAGATTCCAAATGAGTGATACATCCAATAACGTACAGATGTTTCAAAAATAGCCAATTCAGGAGGAGTCAATCGATCCTTCAATCCATGAGCACCAAAAGCGCCGGCTCCGACCCCAATTGCCGCCATAAAAGCTCCAAAAGCCAGTAAATATGTCCAAATCATAAGACGCTCCTATCGACGATAAATAGATCTCGTTGAAGAAATTCAATTTTTGACCTACTGTTACTTATAAGTTAAGCATATCTATCAATTTTATTGGAGCGATAAAATGGCTTTATTTACCGGAAAAAAAGGAATCATCATGGGCATTGCTAATGATCATTCCATCGCCACTGGTGTAGCGAAAATATTGCACAGCGAAGGTGCTACCATTGGCTACAGCCATTTGCCGGACGAAGACGGGAGAGGGCGAATGGAGGCCAGAGTCAAAAAGGCCACCGATGGTCTCAATCCAGCCTTTATTTTACCTTGTGATGTAAGCTCCGATGAGTCAACTCATACTTTTTTTCAGAATGTAAAAGAAAGATTTGGAGCCATTGACTTCTTTGTCCATGCCATCGCTTTTGCTGCAATGGACGATTTGCGTGGTTCTACGTTAGCTGCAAGTCGAGCAGGATTTCTGCAAGCCATGAACATATCGGCCTACAGTTTCATTTCGACGGCGCGAGCGGCGGCAGAATTAATGCCTACCGGCGGCTCCATGATTACCATGACCTATTTAGGAGGTGAACGCGTCGTTCCAGGCTACAATATGATGGGCGTATGCAAGGCGGCATTGGAGTCCGCTGTAAAGTATATCGCATTTGATCTTGGACCAAAAAACATTCGCGTCAATGGATTAAGCGCCGGACCAGTTCGAACTCTTGCTGCAGCAGGAATTGGAGATTTCAAATCAATGCTCACAATTAATTCTGCAATTGCACCACTTCAAAAAAATATCACTCAGGAAGACGTCGGTAAAACAGCAGCATTTTTGCTAAGCGACTGGTCGCAATCAATTACTGCAGAGAATGTCCACGTCGATGCCGGCTATCATGTCATGGCAGGGCCTTCACACGCGTTGGAAAAACTTGCAACACTTGTTCAAAAGCCACATTAAGTGGGTCCAGTTAAAATATGATGAAAATAGGAATTGACTTACACAACCTTTCGGTCGATCCAATTGCTTGGAAGAAAACTGGAGTTCAAGAAGTCGTGTTTCAGATTCTGTTGGGGTTGAGGCATTTGAGATCTCATTACCCAAAATCTGATCTTCACTTTGTGGCACTTCCTTATCTACCCAAAAGATCACTTGCTCCCAATACCACATACCAACCCGCCCATTTGAACAATTCAAAGATCGTCATCGATCAAATCGCCAGCGCTCTCAACACACCAGATTCAATCCTTTTTGACACTCAATGGCCCTGGGAATCCGAAGCAGCTTGCGAAGCGAAATTTTATTCTATAATGCCGACACTCGATTGGATTCTGATCACTGGTATTTGCGATTTCAGGCAGATTGCCTGCAGTAGCAATCATTTTCGATTCAAAACAAGATTTGCCGTTTTAGTACACGATTTAATATCCGTAAAATATCCGGAAGTCACCGGTAAGGGAATGAATGAATGGTTTCAATCTGCATATTTGCAGTCTATTAAAGAATTGGCCTGTTTAACTTTTTCGGGATCTATAAACACGACTTTGGACTGCCTTCAATATTTTGAGATTGAGCAGCCAAATTCACGCTCAATCGAGAATCACTTTGTAAGATTTCCTAACTTCCACCGAGATGCAGGGACGTCTGATATTCTCGAACGATTAATTTTAAACAATGAAGTCTATTTTCTTTGTATTGGCACGATTGAACCTCGGAAAAATTTGAGCATGGTATTGGAAGCATGCGCATTAGCTGCTTCATTACCAAATACCTATCCTTTTAAAATCGTCTTTGTTGGGAAAGAAGGATGGGGTCAACCCTTTGCGCCTGCAATAGAGGCAATCAAATCAAACGTGCTATTTACTGGCTTTATTAGTGACAACGATGTTCAAATACTCCTAAAAAATAGTCGGGGTTTGATTTTTCCTTCAAAATATGAAGGATTTGGTATTCCCCTATTTTTCGCGAAAAATGAAGGTATATCTATCATCACATGTGCAAACAGCTCGCTTCCCGAGGTTGCAGAAGATGCCGCAATTTACGTAAATGTAAACTCACCTCAAGAATTGGCCATAGCCATGTTAAAACTAGCCTCGCAAGAAAATACTCACGCTGATTTTAAAGGCATTGTCTCT
>JAPLFV010000357.1 GCA_026390495.1 Pseudomonadota bacterium
GAGATACATTATTCTTGATAAGCGCAAGTCGAATATCGGTCCAGCCAATAGCATAAACATTCTGAGAAAAGACCCCGAATCCGAATACAATCATAAACATCAAAGCCAATGGAGTGATCAGTCTCGACATTTGATCCTTGGCTCGTGTAGCAAACCTTTCTAGGTGCTTCGCTAAAATATCAACTTCGACATTGACCTTAAAGCCAATTGCCGCCTGATGCAAAGCGGTTGTTTCCCATGTAATTGGGATAAGCATAAATGAAATGATCGAAGAGGTTGGTTGATCCTCGATTGCATTGACAGTCAAGCTGACACCATCAATCGTGATGGAGCCTTTACTGACAATATAGCGACTGAGATCAAAAGAGACCTCGACTTTGAGTAACCAAAAATCTTCGACTTTCTGAAGATCTACAACTCGTCCGGTACCGTCGACATGACCCAAAACAATATGGCCACCAAAACGATCACTGGGTCTCATTGCTCGTTCCAAGTTTACAAGATGACCTACCCGAACCTGATCCAAGCTTGTCTTTGACAAAGTTTCTGGACTCACGTGAAAATGAAGCAAGCCTTCGACGTTATCTTCAACTTCACTCAAACAGACTCCATTAACGGCAACAGATGCACCTTGCGTTCGCGCAAAATCAGGGCCTGGGTCTATCGTCAATTTAAAAAGATTATGGCCGGTCAACTGAGACGAAATCTCAATCACTCGGCCAGTGCGTTCAACTAATCCCGTAAACATCGGTTAATGACTCTTTGTGGGAATCTCATTTTTCAGACTACCAACCAACTGAAGCTCTTTCAAAAACTGATCGGTATCTCTAAAATCTTTATAAACAGATGCAAAGCGAACATAGGCGACTTTGTCTAGATCATTCAATCTTTCCAAAATCATTCCTCCAAATTTTTCACTTGAGACTACCCGCTCTCCATCATCTTGAACAGTTCGCTCAATTTTCGCGAGCAGTCCTTCCAACTGGTCAATGGTAATCGGGCGTTTCTGGCAGGCAACTTGTAATGAACGAATAGCTTTATCGCGCATATAAGCTTCGATACGGCCGTCACGTTTTTTGATTTGAAAGATAAAATCTTCTTCACGTTCGTAGGTTGTAAATCGGTAATTGCAGTCTGGACAATTGCGACGTCGACGCACGGCTCGCCCTTCGTGAGAAAGGCGACTTTCTAAAACTCTCGTGTCTTCATGTCCACATTCTGGGCAGCGCAAAATTTCTTCCTTCTGTTGTTTGCCGTCTTACAATCAAGGCAACCGGAACTTCAACTTGAGCGCGTCCAAAGTCGATTTGACTTATTCCGCTAGAAACCTACCACTCAGGATACAAAGGAAAGCGCTCCGCTAGGGCCATCACTTTATGACGAATAGAGCTCAATCCCGAATCATCTGTAACCGCACCATTAGATATAAGCGAGAATGCCCCGAAGATCAAGCCGCCAAGTTCAATCATTTCAGACTCTTTCATTCCACGACTCGTGATTGCGGGAGTTCCGATTCGGACGCCACTTGTCACAAATGGACTTCGTTTTTCCTTAGGAACGGTATTTTTGTTTACTGTAATCTCGACCCTGCCAAGGGTCTCTTCAAGTTGCTTTCCTGTCACGTCAGAGGAGCTCAAATCTATGAGCATCAAATGGTTGTCGGTTCCTCCGCTGACTAATTTCATGCCACTGCCAATCAATGTCTTGGCTAAAATTTGCGCATTTTTTACCACCTGATGCTGGTAATCTACGAAGTCCTTCTGAAGGGCTTCCTTAAAGCAGACAGCCTTGGCTGCAATGATATGCTCCAGAGGACCGCCCTGAATTCCAGGAAATACAGACTTGTTAAGTTTTGCTGTTAGAGCTTCGTCATTCCACAGAATAATTCCGCCTCGAGGTCCTCGAAGTGTCTTGTGCGTCGTCGATGTTGTCACATGGGCATGTGGAATAGGACTTTGATGAACTCCAGCGGCAACTAAACCGGCGATATGTGCCATATCAACCATTAGGTAGGCGCCAACGTCATCTGCAATTTTTCTAAATTTGGCAAAATCGATCTCACGCGGATAAGCACTGGCTCCTGCGATAATCATTTTAGGCTTAACATCTCGCGCAATTTTTAAAACTTCATCATAGTTGATGGTTTCGGTTTCTGAATTTAAACCGTAAAAATGCGACTCATATAAAATTCCCGAGAAATTAACTTTGCTACCATGGGTCAAATGACCACCATGAGAAAGATCTAGTCCGAGCACACGGTCCTGTGGATTTAGCAAAGCCAAGTAAACGGCCGCATTAGCTTGTGCACCCGAGTGAGGTTGTACATTGGCAAACTTAGATCCAAAAACTTGGTTGACGCGAGCAATGGCGACGTTTTCCAATTTATCGACGACCTCACATCCACCATAATATCGTTTACCAGGTAATCCTTCTGCGTACTTATTTGTCATGACATTGCCCATGGCTGCAATAACAGCCGGGGATGCCAAATTCTCGCTAGCGATCAATTCCAGTCCATGTTTTTGGCGAAGCAATTCCGACTCGATCATCGAAAAAACTTCAGGGTCTGATTGTTCCAAAATGCTCCAAGGCTTCTTTGAATTCATTTAAAATTCCTCTTTGAAGGTAAATGCTGCATATTTGAGAATAATGTAAAAGATTTCTCTGAAAAGGCACATTCAAAACATCTAAGAATGCTCAAGTTTTTGAATTTTGTCCAAACGAGCTTGATGCCGACCACCCTCAAATTGCGTCTCAAGCCAAATCTTCAAAAGTTCAATCGCTCGATTGATTGGTGTCGTTCTAGAGCCAAGGCATAAAACATTCACATTGTTGTGCTGTTTTGCCATGCGAGCTGTAAACTCGTCCCAAACAACGGCCGCTCGAATGCCATTAATTTTGTTTGCCGCAATCGACATTCCAATTCCTGTGCCGCAGATTAAAATTCCCAGGTCCGCATCCTTCTTTGCGACTGCGCCGGCAACTGCTCCGGCGTAGTCTGGATAATCGACGGAACCTTGAGCAGATTCCTCAGGACCAAAATCACGGACCTGATGTCCCATTTTTTTCACTTCATCCGCGATGGCCGATTTTAATTCTGTACCCGCATGATCTGAGCCAATGGCAATTCGCAAAATAAATCCCTCCGCTTAAATAGAGTCAATTAAAAAAATGCCGAGTTCAAGGAGCAAGGAGAGAAAAGAGCGGAGTGTATTAAATATACATGAGCACTTTTTCTCTACGAAGCGACGACGAAATCGGCATTTTTGAAATGGCTCTGAAAAAAAAACGGGGCTTGGTGCCCCGTTCTAATCTTCAATCAACCTTCGCCAGCTCTTTTTATGAAGCTCACCGCATCATCTACGGTGCGAATGTTTTCAGCCTCTTCGTCAGGAATATCGACTCCGAAAGCTTCTTCCATCGCCATTACCAACTCAACGATATCTAGAGAATCTGCACCCAAATCTTCAATGAATTTGGCTTTTCCTACGACTGATCCTTCTTCGACGCCCAACTGGCTAACAACGAGTTGTTTGACGCGATCTTCTACTGATAAATTAATCATTTGCCCTTTTTCTCCTGATGGTTTTCTCAAGGCTATTTGAAACCAGTGCAAAGCTTTCGGTAACCATTTAGTTAAATGCATTCCCTGAACAATATCTAAAAACAAAGTACAAGGAATACAACCAATAGAAACTTACTAACGCTCGATGGCTTCAAGACTATCTAGATTTTTTATCGGGTTGAGACGATATACGCAAGTAAGGAATTGGGTTCCACCGCGTTCCAAATGTAATTAAATTGTCTCTAAATCAAGCTGACGTCACATTTTAAGCACAAAATAGAGGCTAATTTTCCCGTAAAGTAATGATATTAATGAATTATATTTTAGTTACCCCCAGTTGATACGTGATCCAAATCTTACCATTCCTAAATACATTCATCTTGATTGATGCCCAGAGTGGGTTGCACAAAACAATTGCAGGTTTTTAAAATTACCACCACCGGTAAAATCAGCCAATTCTCCGCAAGGTGCGTTTTTAGAGAGCTTTACGCTAGTTGAAGGGACTGGCTAAGTTTTGTGTATCACCTAACCTCATCTATTCGGATAAACACCATGATTCGCGTTCCAATGAAATCCTGATTGCACCCCAACAGATTCGCAGATGAAGACTGGAAGGCTTCACAGGATTCGAGCAATAACGGCTTCTTTTTCAGCGAGCAGTGATCCCTATTCCCGCAATCTATATAACCACCCAATATTAAAGAACTTTCATTGCTGTTTTCAAGTCTCATGTTGGGGGGAATTATACCGATAACCCTAGTGTACAAATAAGGTGATCAATGGGGAAAATCTTAA
>JAPLFV010000151.1 GCA_026390495.1 Pseudomonadota bacterium
AGTAAGCTTGGACTTCAACCTCCAACAAGTGCACGCAACATTGTCGCAGGAATACTTGGTCGCAAGATTCATATTGATTTGGCACGATATTTTAATTTTTTTGCATTTGAAGTGCTTGGGAAAAGAGATCTCACGTCGGAGGTCAAAAAAATTGAGTTCCTTTACAGAAACAGGTTTAATGTTCCAAAACATTCTTTGATCCATTCTCCTGTTGAGTTAACTAATTTTCTTGAAATGGTTAAGAATGAGATGGCCAATGGCGACGTCGGATGTGACGGGGCTGTTTTTACCATAAATGATTCAACAAGGCATCAGGCTCTTGGCTTCACAAATCACCATCCAAAATATAAGTTATCTTTCAA
The DNA here is from genome assembly GCA_026390495.1 of Pseudomonadota bacterium. Lineage (GTDB taxonomy): Bacteria > Bdellovibrionota_B > Oligoflexia > Oligoflexales > RGVZ01 > CAMDKS01. The sequence goes on from JAPLFV010000151.1 coordinate 363, forward strand.
ATGGCAAGGACAAACAGCTGTATCTAAAGTTATTCGTGTAGATTGGGCTACATCAAAATTTGGAATAGTTACTCCCGTTGCCATCATCGATCCAGTTGTTCTCAGTGGAGCTACAATTACTAATGTCACTCTTCACAATGCATCATATGTAAGGTCGTTGGATCTCAAAGCAGGAGATAAAATTGAGATAGTTCGTTCAGGAGAAGTCATACCAAAGTTTTTAAAAATCATTGAGCGAAGCGTCGGAGACATTGACATTCCTAAAGTATGTCCAAGTTGCCGTTCAATATTAGTGGAAGACGAAGTAAGGCTTAGATGCTCAAATGCACAAAATTGCCCGGCGCAGTTGTCAGGCACTATCTTGAATTGGATTAATGCAGTTGGAATCGATGACCTTTCTGAAAAGCGACTGCTGGCAATGATCGAGATAGGAATCGTGTCCGACATCCCAAGTCTATATAAAATTTCGATTGATGATATTCTGAAACTACCTGCTACTAAAGATAAAATGGCCTCTAAGATATTTGCGAATATTCAGAAATCAAAAAATATGCCTCTTTCAGTTTTCCTGCACGGATTGGGAATTGAAGGGATTGGTCTTTCGACCTGGGAGAAAATTGTTGAAAGGTTTGGATCTATCGACAAAGTTAAATCTGCATGCGAGGACGACTTACTTGCAATAGATGGAATTGCATCAAAGACAGCCCTGCAGATTATCTCAGGTATCCAAAAAAACACTCATCTCATTCATCAATTGTTTAGTGTCGGAGTACTCATAACTGAAAATTCTCGAGTTGAGCGGATTGGCACCCAAATTTTTGATAATATGAATTTTGTAATCACAGGCACCTTAAGCAAGCCACGAAAAGACATTGAAAATTTGATAAAGTCATTGGGAGGCAAGATAACTAGTAGTGTCACTAAGAATACGAATGTATTGATTACAAATGACACTGAAACTCAATCGTCTAAAATGCAGATGGCTAGCAAACTAAGTATACCTATTTGGACTGAATTTGAATTTTTTCAAAAAACAGAGACTTGAAAGGAACGACCTAAATGACCAAATCTTCACTAATCGAAAAACTAAAAGTACTTGAAGAAGGACTTCCCTGCACTCCCGAAAGCGGCTTTCTGGGAACGGACCTAGATCCTGAGGAATGCTCTCTCATATTGGTACCTGTGCCTTGGGAGGCCACAACTAGTTACGGTGGAGGAACAAGCCAAGGGCCGAAAGCAATCATGAAAGCCAGCCATCAATTGGACTTGGAAGATTCTTCATTTGGAAAATCCTATAGAGCCGGCATAGCATTCATAGAGCCAAACAGCGAGATTGCGGCATTAAACAGCACTGCAAAAGAAGCGGCTCAAGAGGTCATCGCAGCCGTTTCTGAAAGAAACTCCTCGCCTGAGAATCTCGCGATTGTCAATCAAGCTGGACTCAGAGTCAATGAAATCGTAAATGAAGAAGTAGAACATTGGCTTGCTAAGGGTAAATTTGTTGCTGTGGTAGGTGGAGATCATTCGTCGCCCCAAGGCTTAATTGAGGCGCTTTCCAAAAGATACACAGAAGGATTCGGCATATTGCACTTTGATGCCCATCACGATCTGAGATCGGAGTATGAAGGTTTTAAGTTTAGTCATGCCAGTATCTTCTACAATGTCATGCATGAATTCAAAAATGTCTCAAAAATAGTGCAAGTAGGCATTAGGGACTATTCTAGAGACGAAAAAAACTTCATGATCCAACTCAAGGAAAGGGGACATTGTTTCTATGA
>JAPLFV010000318.1 GCA_026390495.1 Pseudomonadota bacterium
CAAAGAAATGACAATATCAATCAACGTGGTCTTTTCGACTAACACTTTCTTTGCATCTTCAAATCCACCCAGACCATAGGCACCACTGGGGCTGACAAAAACTTGGTTTCCCTTAAAACAACTATCCACTCCAATTCTAAGCTTTGCTCTAGATGCAAGAGCTTCTAAAGCCAATAAATGACGTCCACATCCAAAATCTAATACTGCGGAATCCTTTTTTATAAAAGGGATGATTTTATTGATTCGCAATGTTGTGAGCAGACGTTCTAAAGGAGCATTTTGATACGTCGTTTTTGAAGCAATTGGATCACTTAAACTATTCATGATTTGCCCATAAAATTTTTGTAAAGAACATTTTTGCAATAATATATACGGTTTAGGTCTTTAAACATAGCTCATTATTGCCAAATTTTGGTCGTACCAGAATTCATCGAAGCTCGATTAAATTTTAACAATCAAGGAATATAAACAGAATTCTTAGTGACTAATATTATAGGGAAAAAAACAAAAAAACTCAATTATTGCCAATACATCCCGATGGATCTACCAGTGACAAATCACACTGATTTTGTCGCACACACGCATTAATATAGAGGAGACAATATGCACAAACGTCAATCGTCATATTTAATGGGACTAATTTCTAGTGTCCTAATTGTGTCTGGATGCGGTAGAAAGGCAAGTGAAGACTCAACTTCCACAAATCCTAGCACCTCCGCTCTGTCAACTGACACATCTCTTGCAGGCAACATTGCTAACTCGCACTACTCAGAGGCTCTAGCAGCTGCGATTGACCAAGAATCAATCTCAACAACTCTGACCTCTGGAGAAAGTCTCGATTTGACTAAGGATGAACAAAGTACAGACACAAGCACTGTTACCAAGGCTTGTGCTGCAGACGGGTCAAATGCAGTCGTGACACTTACCAGTACAGTGAATCGCGAAGAATCGAAAACACAGCGGGGTGGAAAGATTTCCATTAAAAAAGTTCATACTGGAAGTAGCACTCAGAAGAGAACTTGGTCCAGAACTAACGGCACTGCCGTAACATGTTTGAATACAACAACTGCCAATGCAAACCTAAAATTGCCAGAAGGTCTAAAGCTCGCAGTTGAGTTCAACAGATCCCGGACAACCGCAATTACGGCAACCACCACAAAGACAACCGCTGACTGGGGCAAAACTTATGCAGCCATTGGCACGAGAGAGGTGACTTGGAGTTCCAATACCTCTACCAGTGACACGGCAACTTATTACTATAGAAATAAATCAGTCAAGTCATCGGCAAAACGAACACTCAGCGTCAAAGACAAGAATGGTGCTTCAACCACTTTATCGCTTCAAATTGATACAAAATCTGATGCGCCACTTTCAATTCAAGTTGAACGAAAAGTCTCAGACAATACCGTCGTAAGCCGCACGATTCAATCAGGAACAATGATTACTACAAATACAGATGGATCTATTGAGGCTGCATTTAAAGACTTAAAAGTTAGCGTTACAAGTGGAGTCTGTTCCGTGGCAAGTGGAAGCGCTACTTTTACATTCAAGGATGTCGGTGGCACAACACTCAAAACCTATACGTTGAGCGTTGATACATCAACTTCAGAGCCAATTCTAAAAGATGATGCGGGAACTGAAGTTGAAGACTTTGCAATCGATGCCTGCGACGCCGAAGATTTGAAAATCTAGAAATTTATAAATTTTGTAAAAACACATAGTTTATTACCAAGTATCGCATTCAATCAGTAATAAAGGATTAACGTGATGATTCAATTGAACAAAAAGTTAGATGCATCAAGGGGCTATCAATGGTTTGTGAAGGCGTGGGGGATGTTCACCACTGCACCTATGATGTTTGTCCTTTGGCAACTGGCATTTTACGGCGGAAGTGTTTTACTTTCACTTGTTCCATTTGGATTCATCCTGCAGATGATTCTTGGTTTTATTAATTCTTTTGGAGCATGGACCGTTATACATCATTTCGCGAAGACAAAGGAGTTTGACTGGAAAAAATTCCTATCACCATTCGATGATAGACTAGGCAAAATCATTGTTTTCGCGATATTAGCAGCAACACCGGTTTTTGTTGGCGTTTTCGTATCCGCTGTCTATATCATTGCAAAAATGTATAGCGTGATTTCAGGCATGAATTTTGACCCTGAAAACCCTGACTTTGCTAATATTTTGATGGAAACATATAGTCAGCTACCAATTGCAAACATTCTCTTATCGGCACTTTTCACTTTGATTTGTATCGTCATTTCCGTCGTGATTCAGAGCTTTGGCTCGCCATTGATTGTACTAACTACAGCAACTCCACTTGAAGCCGCGAAGCTATCTTTAAAGGCCTTTTTTTCAAATCTCGGCGCCATATTCATTGCAATTTTGACAATCATTGGAATTGGCATTGCCGTGATTCTAACGTTTGGAATGGGTGCCGTCGTGGCATCGCCTTTAATCATACTTGCACAATATATTGCATTTATGGAAATTCTAGGCGGTAAAAACACCTTTACCAATCCAACCCCGCATCAAAACACTCAACTAGCTGCAAATGCAAATCAGTCAGACAATCCATTTCAAAATCATGTCAACAATGCAGACCCGACGGACCCTACTAAATTATAATTTTTCTCAGTTATTTTAGAACTAATTTGAAGGCGATTGAACCTCTTGCTCGAGGTTCAATCGCCTTTCCCCAGTTCATTCCAATTTAGATTTATGGTCGTTGAGGAATTGTTACTCCGGAGGTAGATTCCTCCTGACAATCATAAGCTGTGATAGCTGTTGTAAAGTCGTCAAGGATCACTGGTGATGCATCTTCTTTAAAATGCGCTGCCGTCTCCTTGGCTGAGAAATTATAGCAAAGTACTTTCTTTTCATGAGTCTCGGCTTTCGTCAAAATGACTCGAATCCGTTTATTGGCGCGGACTCGATAGTCTACATCAATCTCTGATCTAGGTAGATACGTTTTAAAGCCACCGTTTCTATCAATATATGTCGTAGCTTGATAACCATTTGAGCCCTGCGCTAACAAATAGACCGTCATATGCTCATAGAGATCAGAAAATCCGACCTGAGCCTTAAAATCAATATCGTATGTGCTATCATAGCCGGCCTTCTCCATCCGTGCAGGTAGGCGCTGCAACTCTGACGTATAAAACGACTCTAAATCGGGATAAGACTCTCCATCCACAGTCACAGCGAAGGCGCCTACAACAAACCCCGAAGCTTCAATAAATTTGGTCTTATCATATTCTTTTTTAGTCTTGTATCCATCTGCCGTCGAATAGCCAGAGGTGCTCGTCGTCGGTCGATGATCGTCGGAATCATCGCTATCTGAAACTTGCATGTAACATCCTGCCAAAAATTGGGCGCACAAAACCATTGATAAACTTTTCCTCATGTTCATCTCCAAAAATAAATTTTCTATTGTTTATATTCCCTACTTACAACGACGCAAGTAAGCCTCAAACATCTTCCTATCATCACCATTCACATCCCATGAACGGTGATTTCCTGCGGCCGCAAGGATCGAGGAAGATGAATTAGAGTGTGAAAAACCCATAAAGTGAGCAACTTCGTGCTGGATAACATCACCAATATAGCGATGATTTTCTGGAATCTCAGATTGAGGATTCGTATGAAGTACAGTGGCGTTGATATAAATCACTGGAATATCGTTCAAACGGCCATGGCGATCTTTCAATGTTTTTTCATGAGCATAAAGACCGGCCAAATTGTGTTCCTTAAACGGATACTGGCTATCACTTCTAAACTCAACTTTCAGATGGCAATTGTCCTTTGCGAGGCGAGCAACAACCGCAAATTTGGAATCAATTTTATGAAGTTGGTAGAAGAGACCTGAATCTTTGCGAGGCTCAAATTTATAATCTGCAAAATCCAAGTACACTTTCAGCCAATCTTCGGAAATCTGAAACGTTTCCTGGCCAGAAAAGCAAATGGAAAGCTCAGGTTTCAAATTTCGAACACCCCTTAAAAACCTTGAATCAAAGACATCATTGAATTCTGTTATCTCTATACTATGATCCAAATTTAGCAACGAATCTTCCTTAGCCGTGCTAGGACTCACTCGATCCAAATAATGCTGCATGGCTCCAAGGTCTTGTGGTTTAAGCAAGTCCTGATACACTCCAGCAAAGGAATAAAAAATCGCAGCATCCCGCTCCAGTAAAATCTTACCGTCTTTGGACTCAAGCCTAAATTCTAAACCAGAAGATAATTCTTCTTGGTCCCTTGAATGCCCCGAATTGAGGATACTTTTTTTGTGATCAGAATATCCAAGACCAATGAACGCAGCCATCGACTGATTCATGGCAAGCATATATCGATTGGTATCTAAGCCATGTCGTAGATAAATTACCGGAATCTTATTAGTGTTTCCTGAGTCCGACATCAGCTGACTTTCAGAGAACATCACCCAGTCTCTAGATTTGAAGCTGGTTTCATTAAAAGGAAAACTAGAACCTTTCACAATTTCATAGAACAAAGCACATCCATTTCCATCGGATAAAACAGATTGGATTTCAATACGACTAGAAAACTGACTTCGGGAAGGAAACCACTTTTTGATTCCCTTTAGGGTTCGATTCAAAGCCACCTCTAAACCACTATCATTGACAAAATCTCGATCCGTCTTGAGAGCAATATTTGCTATGCGAACATCTAACTCACTGGTCGTCGCTCGTGAAAAGCACGCAAAGTATTGACTTGAAACACGTACCTGAGGTTGTAGAAATGCATTATCGACCTGAATCGGTGTAACACCAGATTCATATACCTCTTTGGGCAACTGAGCTAAGGGGTAGACTTTACCAGTAGGAATATGGTCGCCACCCTTGTCATTTTGAGGTCGGCCTGAGGAACAACCTAAAACAAATCCCACAGAAGAAGTGACGACCAGCAACTTAAAAAGTCTTATTGATTTTGCCCAAATCATCATAATGTTCATTCTCCTCATAAGCCTTATGACCGAGATTTCGGCCTTGGCGTTCACTTCCCAATAGAGGATTCATCGATTGTTTCAACCAGGTCATCCATAACATTAACTCTACCTAGGTGAAGCAGGAAATCGAACTAAATTTGCTATTTAGTAGCTGATTCATACCCCAACTGGTAGACTTCGAATACTATTTTGCAAATAAGTCGTAAAACAGGAAATTAGACCAATGGCCTTTTCTAACTCTGCAAATCACTGTCGTTTAGGACCAGAAGCAATTCAAAAACTTCCAGAGATCATTCGAACATTAAGAAAACGTAAAAATTTGAGTCGCGGCCAAATCGCAAAGCGCTTGAAGGTGTCAGAGCCCACTGTCTACAATATTGAGTTAGGGCGAACTAGAATAACTCTTGGGTTCTTGATTGGATTTTTAAGGGTTGTTCAAATTGATTCAAAACCTAAAGCCTCTTGAAGAAGCGTGTCAAAATCCTAGCAGACAACTTACAATCACAATATTCAAAATGTGGCGGGAGCGCCTCAAAGTCTCTCAAAAGGAACTTTCGCATGCTCTTGGATTTAAGTCAGCGTCGATGATTCATCATTTTGAAAAGGGACTTCGAGAAGCTAGTTTCGAAGATTTTTTGAACTTAATGATATTGAGCGACGATAATGTTCAAGGATTTATTTTTGCTATCACTCAAGACGCTCCATTATCAAATTTTTTTCCTGGTGGAAATGCTCAAAGTCTACAAGAATGGGACATCTATTGGTCTCATCATTTTATTTCTGCCGTACGACAATTGATGCGCACCGACACCTATCGAAATCTCAACCGATATAAGATTGGATATTTTTCCAAAATACTAAATATCACAGAAGAGCAAGAGCATTTTGCCTTATCAATTCTTGGACGTCTTGGCATTGCTATCTTGAATAAGGGAAAACCTGAAGTTAATCCAAACGTAAAGATTTTGGTACCTCACAACATCTCCAACACGGTGATAAAGGACTTTAAAAAGACTTGGATCAACCAGGGACTCAATAGATTCATCGATTCAACCGAACCAGCAGATTTACTATCATTGGATTTGATCCCAACAAATCCAAAGCATCTAGAGAGAATAACTCACCTCATACGAAACCTACAAAACGAAATCCACAATCTTGACCTATCAGAGACCAATGGATTTGTTTGCCTTGGATGGATGGCTTCATTTTATCGAGCTGAAAATATCATTAAAGCATAAAAAAAGAGGCCGATTCAGGCCTCTTCAAGATCTATGAATCACAGTGGCGTTCATCTTACCATTGGCGAGTTCCGCATTTATCGTCAGCCCATGCACAATATGCCGAACGCATGCACGCATTTCGATCCTTGAGCATTGTTGCACAGTGAGCAATTTGTTCAGGAGTATACTTCTTCTCACCGGTTGAGCCTCCCCCGGATCCGCCGCCACTTGCTGCAGCTGCACCCTTACTGGTATCGCCTTTTACCTTTGAGTCCCATTTAAAAATGCGTCCTTCTCCAACGACTTCATTATCGGTTTCTGGCCATCCAATATAGGACACCAGGAAGCATGCAGACTTTCCGGTTATTTTTCCCCGGTACCATCCTCCCCCATTGTATTGAAGATCTATGGCTTCCCCTACTTCACCCTTCAAAGCAGGCGACTTTTCGCCTTCAGTATGAGTACCCAATGCAGCCATTGTATCTTTACCCTGACTTGACACGGTGCCGTCATCATAAAGAACTGTAAAGCAGCCGTCTTTTGGTTCTACAATCTTTGCTTTGTAAAATTTTCCACCTTGCTCAACATCAACCTTATCGCCTTTCTTCCATTTTGCACCTGCCGCAAAGGAAGACGTAGCCAATGAGAACGCAGCCAATAAAAGTGAAATTCTTCTCAACATAAAACTTAACTCCTCTAATTAGAAAACATGTTTTGAAAATATGAAAAGAAATCAGGAAGCAATCGTATCAAAAACCTTTAACTCAGACCGCATCACTAACCTCCTACTCATCCACCCTAAAAGCTACCACTAGCACCGCCCCCACCAAAACCTCCGCCCCTTGAGCTACTACTATCGTCATCAGACGATGTTGATGTCGAGGACGACGACGATGTGGAACTTGAATCCGCATCGTGATCTACCGCAGACGCAGCAGACAGAATCATTTTTTTGCCATATTTAGTTTGTTGAATCACTAGTCGCATGATTGCATATAAAACAAGAACAACGCATGGCACGACAAAGGATAAGCGCCCTCCAAACATCATCGCTGAAAGGAAACCCCCAAATCCCACGATAACAAAGCCCACAGATAACATCGAAACCGTTGAATTGAAGAGACCTGACAAACCGATCAAAAGCAAAACTACTACCAATCCGGTTGCTGCAACGGTGTGATACTCTTTAGGAACCTCCAAACCAGTTGGCTCATCGATATCTGACTTGCTTGCAGTAGAGATGTCCTGATTCTGATCAGAATTTGCCATTTGCGCCGGCAATTCCCCCATGATCAGAAACGTCGTGATAGCGTTCACACCTTCAAGCAGGCCTTCCGCCATCGATGACTGCAATATTTTTGGAACAATCACCTGGTCTATAATTCTTCTACTGATAGCATCCGTCAAGGTTCCTTCTAGGCCGTAGCCCACTTCGATACGAATTTTTCGCTCATCTTTTGCCAGTATTAAAATTACGCCATCGTCTCTTGATTTATCTCCAATCTTCCATTTGTCCGCAACTTTGATCCCAAATTCTTCAACGGCCATCCCGCTCAAATTAGGAGTAGTAAGCACAGTCAGAACTACTTTTTTTGATTGTTCAAAATACCGCAGCTGTTCATTCAGGGACACAAGCTGTTCCTTACTAAAAATTTCAGCACGATCTACCACCCAAGATTTACCAGGAATGGGCGCATCCGGTATGACAGCAAGAGCCTCTGCTTGTAATTGCATTTGAGAAAACAATAAAATTAACCAACAAAGGCCGACAGTCCAACGCCATAATCTCCCAGTTAGAAGCATCCCTTTCCCGCCCAAATTCCAAACCGTCCGTGGCATAAGATGCTCCCTATTATCATTTGAACAGTGATTTCCCCACATTGAATCAGCTTCCAGTCTGTGAGATAATCATGTCTACATATTTTTACTAGTTTTCTCTCCAATAATTTTATCCAATAAATTAAAGAATGCAAAGGATCCAACTGTGATAAAAATTTTAAACACCGCTACATTTCTATTCATCGTAAATTCAAGTCAAGTCTATGCTGCCGATTTCTTCGTCAAAGCGACTGCGGAGTTTAAAGACGGTTCAAAGCTAGAGTTGAATTGTGAACGTGCAGCCACTGGTTCCAATAAGGATATGAAGGAGATGTTTCAACCGTCACTGGGCAACAAAGAAAATTCTTATAGCCTCAACTGTCTTGATGCTAACAAGAATTTCTTCGATCTCTTTTTTAAATACACAAACAGTCAATCTGCAGATAAAGTTGAGTTCAAACCATTTGTCAGTCAAAACAAATTACCTTTAGAAAAGCAATTCAACGTCTTCACGGTAAGAGCTAAAGGGACTGACAAGGAAATGTACATACATTCATTTCCACATTTACCTCAGCACTACACTGGGCAACCGTCCCTGAAAATAACATCATTTGCCGAAAAAACTGAGGGTGGATCAACATTTCATGAGGTAGGCGGCGAAGGATCTGCTGAATTCAATGAAACACAAATGGATGGGAAATCAAAAAATATGCCTGGAAAACTGACCTGGTCATTCAAAATCAAAGCAAAATATATAAAATCACCTCGCTAAATTTTGGAAATTGAATGACCTCAGAAGATTTCCTTACTTAGCCCTGAGATCCTTCAAGGCTTTCGCCTTTCAGGACACGTCGCTGGCGTTTCGCGCCAGCGACTAACTATTCAACTGTAACACTTTTTGCCAAATTACGAGGTCGATCAATGTTTCGGCCAAGTGATTTTGCAACATCGTGAGCAAACAATTGCAGCGGTATCACCATTAAGATGGGTACAAACATCTCTAGCGTGCGAGGCACCCAGAAATAAGTATCACACAGATTCTGCGTCACCTCATCACCTTCGCTGAGGATCCCAAAAACTTTGCCGCCCCTGGCTTTAACTTCCTGAATGCTTTGTCTCATTTTTCCGATAGAGTGATCGTTTGGCGCGATTGCAAAGACAGGGTATTGCTGTTCAATCAGAGCCAAGGTCCCATGTTTTAGTTCTCCACCTCCAAAACCAGAAGCATGCCTATAAGATAACTCTCGAAGCTTCAAAGCACCTTCCTCACTCAAGAAGAGACTGCACTGTCTACCAATAAACAGGAAATTTCGTTTCTGGCGAAGGCGACGAGCAAGCCTTGTAATCTCTCCGCGTCTTTGAAGCATGGCTCTTATTTTTGTCGGAAGCTCCAATAGCTCATTGCGATACAAATCCATCTCCTGAACAGTTGCCTGATCGTTTGCCTGCCCCACTATCAGGGAAAGAAACACCAATTGCACAAGCATTCCAGTAAACGCTTTTGTGGAGGCCACACCAATCTCGGGGCCAACATTCAGCACCAAGGAGACATCTGAGACTCGCGTCAGTGCACTGCCTGCTCTGTTACAAATTGAAACAATCGGACTTCCTTGCAATTTCGCGTACTCTAAAGCGACGAGCGTGTCGGCAGTCTCGCCAGACTGCGATAATGCGATGACCAAAGCATCACCGCCCAACGGTGGTCTTTGACTAACAAACTCACTGGCTATAACTGCTTGAGAGGGAATCGATGTGTATTTTTGAAGAAACTGAGCTCCAATCTCTGACGCATAGAATGCAGATCCACACCCAATGATGTAAATTCTTTTTTTGCTGTCAAATAAATTTTTGAGATCCTTTTCGTGAAGCAATACTGCGTCTGCCGCTTTTGACAAGACCGTCTCTTGCTCAAGGATCTCTTTCATTGTTGCTGAAGTATCATCCGTATCTTCTCTGTTACTTGTTTTAGAGAAATGGCTTCGTCTGTCTCCTAAAGATTGATCGATGGTCACCTGTTTTCCATTTTCAAATTTGCTTAGGTGCCCGAGCCGTCCACAATAGACTCTCGATGCTTTCAAGTGATGTACTTCATGAATTTGACTTGGGAATGCAACCTCATCACTGGAAAACCAAAAGGATTCTTGATTGTACGCTACAACTAAGGAGCGACCTCGATCATACAAAAATACGTTAGCAGGAAATTCTTTATGAAACTGTCAATAGTCGGCTTCCAAAGCGGTTTGAGATAAACTCAAGTATAGTCTCAGCATCATTTTCAGTTATAAATTTTAGTGATTTCTTTTCCAGCTGTGAGCGGATCTCACAGTCATTCTCAAGAATCCCATTCATGGCCAGGCAAAGAGAGCCGTTCTGCGAAACTAATGGCATTGCATTTTTTTCTGAGACCTGGCCATGAGTTGCCCAACGGGTATGACCCAAGCCCGTTCTTATTGGTCCTAAGGCCAGAGGCAACAATTCCTGCAAACTGGAAACACTTCCTATCGTTTTGATCGTCTTAAACTTTTTCTCTCCTTCCCGCAGCAATGCAATACCGGCCGAATCATAGCCTCGATACTCAAGCCTCTTCATTCCGTCTAACAGACTTGATACTGGTAACTCATGTTGACTCAAAAACCCAAAAATTCCGCACATAGGTACTCCTCGGCAGCTAAAAGCTGCTCAAATTGCGGCAAGAGAATCGCAACGAAACAAAAAGAGTATCGTTTTTGAATACGAAGACCCATTTCGAATCATTTTGATTCAAAATCGCCAATTTAAATTTTGCGGAAATATAGAATTGAGTTTATTTGAAAGAAAAAATGCAAAATTAATTTTGCAGCTCTAATGGTCCCTTTGTCGTGTCAGTTACCCAACAGTTTTATGACCATTTTAAAAGATCGAGCACAATCTTCAGGATTACCCGCCGAAAACTTCGATGAATCCTGCCCTCGTCACCTGTTCGCAACACAGGTCTGGCGCTATAAACTCAAACAAACCAAAACACCATGAATTGGTTTCCTTACAATGTTAACCGGTAGGGATCTAATCGTCAACACGCGACTTTTTCAAAAAAAAGCCCTGAACGAACAGGGCCTAATATTAGAAATATATAAATTAGTTGTCTAAAGAACCAAAGCGACCAACAATCAATTGACGGAAATATTCTCTTTGATTTTATTAAAAATACCGTCATAGATTTTTCACAATTGCCTTCGTTCTATCAGGGAAATCTGTGAATACGCCATCCACTTTCGCCATTTGAATCAGCAGTTTTAACAAGAATTCTTCACTTGGGACGCCAGGAGGCAAATCATCTGATCTAACTGTATACACGTGAACAAAGAGTTGATTTCTATGGGCCCACTCAACTAGTTTTGTGGCTGAGACACCAATTGGCGAGGCTTGATCCTTCTTCAGAATATGTGAAATATTTGGAGCAACGCCGTTTGCATATTTTGCAATTTCTGCCAGTCCTTCTTCTGTTTTCATAACGGAATAGTTATTTCTCCCAGTTGGATCATCATCTCCAATGAGTTGAACCAAAGGGAGCTCCGTTTTATGTACAGCACGTAGCTCCTTTAATGTTTCAGCATCAAAACACTGAATCACGACACCAGAATCTCGAGTCGCATAGCCATATCTTGAAAGCACATTTAATACCGACAGAGAAATGTCTTTCTTTGCATTTTTGTGAAATGCAGGATCCTTTAGCTCAAGGTAAATTCCAACATTTGCATTGAAACTTTTGTTCAGTGCCTTAACCAAAACAATATATTCATCCAATGTCGGAACCTTGAACAAGCCAACTTCCTTCGGGAAACGTCCTTTATAACGGACGTCTCCGGTAGTGCGATCAAACCTCTCCATTGACGTCAGCGATTGAATTTCTTTTAACTTAAAGTCAATGGCATACCATCGACCGTCTGGGCGTTTCTTACGTGGAAACTTTATTGCAACGTCAGTCGTCTCATCAAGGTAGATATCGTGCATGACAATCGGAACATTATCCTTAGTCAAAACGACATCTGGTTCGACAAAATCTGAACCCATTGAATGGGCCACACTAAGCCCAGCTAAGGTATGCTCTGGTAAATAACCTGAGGCATTTCTATGTGCAATGATCACTGACTCTGATGCGAGGGACATTCCAGCTTGGGTGAGAAATGCAACCAGTGCCAAACATTGAAATGTACGCATTAGACCCATCTCCTCAAAAATTTGAATAGTTCATATAAATTGGTGCAGTCGGAAAATTAAGGCTCCAGATCCTAGCACGTCCATAGTGCGTCATTCAGTCACTTTTTCTACTTTTCTCATTTTCGCTAACACTCAATGGTTTCAGGTACTTTTGACTTCAGCGCTACAGCGCTGACATTTAGTGATAATTTTGAGGCATTAAAAGATTGCAATTCTATCTAAATAAAAGTATCCACAATTGTTGGCCCAACGGCCAATTTGTTAAATTGACACGAAATAGGAGTGCAGAATGATTATCAAATTTACTAAATTGTCCATGTTAGCCTTGCTCACATCAGCAGCCGTCTCTGGCTGCGGAAAACCATCAAAACAGTCGTCGGAAAATTTTCCTAATGAAACAAAGGTAGACGTCGCGCCGACCGTAGTAACCCAAACACCGACCACAAACGAAATCCTCAAATCAGAAAGCCAATCAATACGAGTTCTTGGGGCGACCGCTTTAAAATCTCAAATTGATGCGGGCCTCATTCTGCCAAATGTTTCTGCTGCTTTAGTAAATGAGAGCGGAGTTGAAGTTGCTTCCTCCACACCAGGCTCCGGTGACAGCGAGGTTGCTAAAGACTCACTTTTCATTCAGATTCCAGTTCAGTTACTGGGTCATGGACATCTTTTTGGAGGAGTTATTACAACTGTCTCCGACAAAGAGAGCAGCACGCTTGGCCGACTTAAACTGACAGATCTGCCTCCTTTGCACGTGAGACCATTTATTGCTAATGGCCAAGGCGAGCAAGCAAATCCATCTGTCGTACTCGTCGGTTGTGTTTCAAAATGTACAGAAACAAGTGAACAGCAAGGTCTCATTGCATTTCCAGTTTTGGGGCAAACACCTGACAACGCCAATATCGTTCTAGATGTTGCTAAATTCGGCGAATCACTTGATCTAATGAGTGTATTGGACCCAGGTGGCGAATACTCTGGTCTTAAGACCATTGCCACTAGAACGACCTCTGTTGACATGACAAATGCAACGATCGTTTGGGACGTAGAACACAAAATGGTTCCTAAGGACGCCGTTGAAGGAAGTAATCCCGCTGTTACATTGATTGGCGCAAGATATTACCTCAAGCTCGAGTCAAGCCTCAATTCAGCTTTTGCACGAAGAAAGCAGATTCCAGGAGTTGGCTTTTTTACAACCTCAAATAGCGCAGATGAATTGATCACCCGTTTTTCTCAAACAGATTTCAATGGAAAACCAATTCACTATTTTATCAAAAATGTTCCTGAGGCAAATAAAGGGGCATTTGCAGCGTCCTTTGATGCATGGAACAAAACTTTTGAAGAAGAAACAGGCAAAGAGCTTATCAGCTATGAATTTATTTCGGACTCAGATCCTAAGGGCGCATTAATCGTCACCGGTGATGCAAGGTTCAACGTATTGGAATGGGATTTAGTCAATCAAGCTCCTTATGGTGGCCTCGGACCATCAATGGCAAGCCAAACAACTGGACAAACATTTTCAGCGAACGTTCTTGTCCAAGGTCCTACTATCGAAACGATTTATAGGGAATGGTTTAAAGTTGCGCTTGATGCTCAAGAGTTGATTGCTGATGGCAAGTCCGCCGAAGCAGACAAGTTGATCATTACTACCAGAAACAAAATTTTCGCTAAACTGGGAGATAGTAAAGATCTTCCGGCCCAACAGTTAAAACTAGGATCTAAAATTGACTTTAGGCATCATGCTCAAGACGCACGACTCGAGGACAGAATTGCTGCCCGTCAAGATTTCTTCGATCTTCCGCAAGGCGAAACATACGAATCCTACATGAAGGGATACTATTTTGGTCTAGTGACACATGAATTAGGTCACAATTTAGGTCTACGCCATAATTTTAAAGGAAACCTTTTGGCGACAGCGGACGGTGTGAAACCATCGGGCTCAATCATGGAATATCTCAATAGAGAGTTCCGCCATAAGGACTCCATCGGCACCTATGATCAAATGGCGATTGCTTATGGATATTCTGGAGTTGAGCCAGTCAGAAAAGACATCTTCTGTACGGATGAAAATGTAGTTGATGCCCAAAACCCAACATTCTCTGCAGAATGTTCTCGAGATGATGCTACCAATGATGCATTTGCATATTTTGGTAAGGTTATCGACCGAGCTCTAGACCGAGTTGTAGCTCCAAACTCAGTCGAGGCTCCAACATGGACTGTCGCAGACCTTTCTCGTGAATTCAGTTATTCACTCACTGGCCGGATTGCCTATGGCACATCTGCAGAAGCAACCAGCAAAACTTGGTTGACTTTCGCTGCGGCCAATCGCCCACGCCGAGCAAGTGCTATCAGCCATTATGTTTTCAAGGAGATTCAAGATCAATTGTGCTCTGCGACAATTCGAAATGCTGCTGAGAAAAAATCGACCCCTGAGGCAAAAGAAGCCACTTTGAAAAACCTAAAGGAGCTTGATGCCGTTATTGAGAAAATCGGGACCGACTTTAAAGTCCTACCTAGGATCAAGTGCTACTAACCCTAACCCGACTATTTTGTTGACTAAAGGCCCCAGTTACCTGGGGCCTTTCTTCTTCTGGAAAATCGGTACCAGTCGTACGGCACAAGTCTAATAATTCAACAGGTGCCGTACGACTGGTACTGGTTTAATTGAGGAAAAGTAAATTTCTTCCGGGACTCTAGACGGATGCAAATATTCTAATCATTACGCTTGACAATATTATCAAATGATATAGATTTCATGAAATTTTCATGGGAGATAATATGCTATTAAGCAATTTTAAGAGACTTTTCTTTTCCTTGACCCTAGTGTTGGCTAGCTGCAGTCCACAACCAGTTCGTAACCATGACAGTCAATTAACAGACCAATTCTCTGGCTCTGGCTTTCTCTACATTGATTCCGCAGACAGACAAAAAATTATTCGTGATTTAAAAGAGATGGTCATAGATAACTACACTCTTCTAAAAGTAAAATCCGTTCTCGGGATTGTTGCTGACCCTACAAAGCTTTTTGATGATGCTATTGCAAAGGAAGCACAACTAGAAGTCTCCACTAATGAGTCTTTTGACCAGGCGAAGTCCAACCTTCAGTTTTTGGATCGCGTCAGAGAATTGATCGCGAATTTTCAAGATACACATTTTAGCACCAATCCAATTGTTGCTAGATCTGGAGTTTTAACCGGTCTATCCACCGAAAATATTTCTGGTCAGATTGTTGTTACCGCAATTCAACCTGCAATTCTGGCCTATGCAGCCAGTCAATCTACTGATGCGGACTCGGTCAGAAAAATAAAAGTCGGGCTTCAGATTGTCTCCATCGATGGTGTTGACGCTGTAGCTGCAGCATCCGAGCTAAAACCATTTATCAGCTCTAGCACCCCGCAATGGCGCGATTACATGGCAGCCCTATACCTGTCATCCAGAAGCTTTCACCTTCCCGAAAAATCTCACGTCGATTTCGAGCTAAAATCAAGCGACGGATCTACATTCAAAGTTCGTTTGCCTTATTTTTACCGAGCTCGAGGAGCTTCTGCACGGAAAGATGAGTTAGTGTATTTTGCAAAAGTAGGAATTGAGTCCATAGCAAAACTTCAACTTCAATTCAGTGCCGAGACAAATCGATGGCTTCCGTCAATGCCGCTTGGCTTGGTGGGATACGATTTGTCGGCTGCACCGGCAGGTTTAATCGGAGAGACTGTTTGGAATAGTGTAGAAGAAGATGGTTCCACTGGAGATATTACATTTCGAACGGGTTATATCTTAAAACAAGGTCAAGCATTCGGAGTATTGCAATCATTTGAATATTCCTCGTCTGAAGTTAGTCAAGAGTCTCCAGGCAAGACAGCTAAGAATACTAAGAAGTTTGTCGAGGTAGTCGAAGACTTTGTTTCTGAGTTAAAGAGTCAAAACGTTCCTCTCATTTTAGATTTGCGAAACAATGGCGGCGGAAATCCAATGAACGCCATTGGTATGATGGCGGCTCTTGCACGTAAAGACGAGGTATATCCTTCGACGACACGAGCATTACGTGTCACCAGAATCATTAGACAAATGCTTGAGCAAATCGACCAAGGAAAGATTCCAGATCTTAACTCCTATGATTATGACGAAACTGCACTTCAAGAAATTCGCAAAGCCATAGCAAGCAAGTCTGAATATACCTCTGCATTCACTTTGACTTCGGACATAAGAGCCTCAGAAAGAGTTGGCGGATATGATCAGAAGATCATCGCCTTGATCACTCCGAATTGTATTAGTGCCTGTGACGGTATGGCTATTCTGCTAAAACAAAGTAAACGAGCAACGCTTATAGGAACTGTAGCAAACGGTACAGGTGCTGGATTCATCGGTGATGGTTCCTTTGAAGATATTCAATGGCGTGATCGTTACCAAGTTGTTAGCATCCGCTTGCCAAATCGTATGTTTGGATTTGGCGGGAAAGTGGGCGAACACATTATTTCTGAAGCTGACGCCTTTATAAAATATAACTCTGAAAATCGTCCCGTCGAAGCGGACATCAAGTATGAGGCGACTACGAAAGATTATTTCAAAGGTGCCAGCAGCGGATGGTACGAAAAAGCTATCGAAGCCTTAACGAAATAAACCTTTCATCTGGAGAGTGATCTCGGATCACGCAACCATTTTGATGACTAGATGTTTAAATTATAAAAGTTCGATTGTTACAAACGCCAAGTCCCTTACCGGGACTTGGGTTTTTCTTTTTCTTTTTCTTTTGATTGGAATGAGTCAATCAGCATTGGGACACATTGCCATCACCCAATCCAAAACCGTTGATCCGTCGTCCTCAGTCCCCATTCATCTCTATTACCTGAATGGGAAATTATTAGAATATTATACTTGTGAAGGATCTGTTTTAAGACCTACTCCAGAAGCATGCAATCAAACCGCCAACATTAAGGCACCTCTTGATCTCGTCTTCGACCTTGCTCTGGAAATGATAAGTGAACCTGCAAAATCGCTCGAAGAAGAAATTGCAAAACTAGGTCATGAAATTAGTACGACCGATGAAAAAATCAATATCCTGCTAAACAGCCAATCCCCAACTAGTCCTGACCAGGACCCAATCATTGCGCAGATTAGAAAGGATATTCTTAAGTCAGAAGACGTGTTGGATATCCTGATCTCTGATATCGCAAACCAAAACAATCTAAAAACCCAGATTGAAGATAAAATAAAATTGAACGCCACTAAAGAATTGGAAGAAGAGCTTTCCAAGCTCAAAAATAAGCTAATTGAAATGATGGCGAAGAAAGACAAGCTCTTGACTTCGCTTCATGAATTGCGAACAAGATTGATCGATCTACAGTCCCAAAATCAATCAGATGTGATTCTTAAAATGTTACAAGAGCAGCGGCGCATCAATTCAGAAGCTTACCTAGAATTGATTGATCAATCTAAAGACATTTGGCATCAGGCAGAACAAATGCTTGTCGTTAAAAATAAGCTCATTTCGGATATCACCTACACGTATCTTATTCCACGCGATCAAATTGGTTCACCGACCTATCCTTACGATGAATTAAAAAATCTCTATAAATACTTTTTTGCGGCTTATGTTCAATACGGGAGCATAAATCCTGCACCTCTACCTCCCGCGGATCAGGCTAAGGAATGCGATAATCCAAATTTTGTCAAAGTGCCCAGAGACTTTTCCTCGATTCAAGAAGCCCTCACGTCGATTATAGCAACAGGAGGCACTGTATGCCTCGGTAGAGGTGTTTATAAAGTGCCGGAAACGTTGAATATCGCAATGCCGGCTTCGGGGCGTGGCATGATCTATCTTATAGGTCAAGGCATCGATCAAACTATCGTAAGAATTAATAAGCCAAAAAATATTTTGCATGTACTTTTTTCGGAATCAACGCGAGGCGTCCAGATACAAAAAATAAATTTGGAAGGAACAGTTCAAATTAGTCAAGGCGATGAAAAGCATGAATTCAACCTAGTGGAATCTCAGATTAGAAATCTAGTGATTGATGAGCAAAGTAATATTCCTGGGCGGGTATCCGTCTATCGTTCAAAGCTTGATTCCATGAAAATAGTTGGGGGCACCAAGACACCAGGAAAATCTGTACATATTGAAGTTGTTGCCTCAGTGATCGGTAACCAAGGAATTCATATATCTGCAAGACCCTCAGAAACAGAAAAACTATTCGCCACATTCCTTCAAAATACATTTGTTGGAAACGACACTTCTTCCACTGGTCTTTCATTAAAAAACATCAGCCATTTGAATCTTGTAAATAATCTTTTTACATCTTGGAAATTAGGTGTCGAGCTCAATCAAATTTATACCTCAGGAATACTCTCAAATGCATTCTTTGAAACAAGCCAACTGGTTTCGTCGCCGAGCCAATATGATAAAACAAATTTTTTTGACACCTTAGACGTTGAATTAAAAGGAGCGATTCCAACTGTCATTGAAGGATCGGCGTTGTGTACGTCTAGATATTTCTTTCGACATGTTATCAATACTGATTTTTTTGGCCACCCTCGGTCACCCAAAAATCCTACAATTGGCGCTATTGAATGCTCTAGGTAGCATTCTGCGACGCTCGGTCAAATTGACTTATTTTCAGTTAGATTCACCTATGCTCTAATACGCTTAGAGCCAAAGAATTTTTTTCAATTTTGTCATTGTTCAAAAGGAGATTGATCATGAAACAACAGATCTGCGCGGCCATTTCACTGAGTCTTTCACTGCTCATCAGTTTGTCAGGATGTGGCACAAAGAGTGAAGATGCAAGCACCAAACAAGTCGAGGATATCTCCTCAATGGTTGTTCAATCTGACGGAACTTACCGAGTCACCTGTAAAAATGGATCCATCGAAGTAAGAACCGCAGAAGAGATTAAAACAGATCAGGTCTGTCGAGGCGGCGGGTCTGGATCAGGACTTATCTTCTGTACCTCTTCCAGCGACAACCTATTAAAGCGAGGAACACTCGTATTACACGATTTTGACAATCAAACAGATTGTTTAAGAGCACGAGATGAAGCCAGAAAGTATCGAGCGTTTTGCACCTCAAGCTCAGATAATCTTCTAAAGGATATTACTGGCAAGGTCGTTCATGACTTTTCAAATGAAGCGGACTGCCAACGTGCATTATTAGACGGTCAGGGCAACCCATCGAGTAACCCCATATTCTGTACATCTTCTACAGATAACTTGCTTAAAATGGGGACAAGAGTTCTTCATGACTTTAGCAATCCCGAAGAATGCGCAAGAGCGAGAGATCAGGCAAAACGCTACTCCGCTTTCTGCACTGGCAAAGAGGATAATCTTTTGAAGTCCCTCGATGGAACAATCATTCACGATTATAGTAGTCCAGATGAATGCCAGAGGGCGTTAGAAGGTTCTCAACTTTGAGCGAGCATTTCGGATCAAATAGTAGATGATCGATTCCTGAATAAATTAAGTGCCAAAATCAGAGCCCAATTTCTAAACTCAAATGCTACATAATGTGAGCTTGATATTTAGACTTGGGCTCTGTCATTTTATGGACTTTCAGAAACACCTTCAGGACATCTATCACGGATTCAAAATCAATTTCATGGGATAGCTTCTTACCTGACTTCCACCAATATCGGAAAAGTTCAGTGGACCTGAATCTACAAACCCAAATTTTTGATAGAATCCATGGGCCGTTAAACTTGAGTCTAATGTTATCTCTAGAGCGCCATGACTTCGCGCCAAATCCAACATGAGATTCATCATCCGTTTTGCGAAACCAAGACCAATAACCTCGGGTGTTAGGTACATTGCGTAGACATGAGCTGATGTCTTGCCATTTTTATCTGAAATATCGATGTAGCCCACACCGGAAATTTGCTCGTTGAATTCAATGACCCAAACCCGACCTTTCTCTATCCCAGAGATCCACCGCTCTCCAAGCTCTCGGTTGCCCCAACCGCGGACTTCCTCGGGACCGTGATCCTTGATACTAACCTCGCGGATAGAGCGCATGTGAGCCTCGTGAATCTGAGGTCGATCAATCATCACTGCAAGTCTGATTTGGGGGATGTTGGTTTGTTTCATAGATGTGCCTACTCAAATTTTTCAGTTAATTTTATCAAAATTTCTCACTTAATATAATAGTCTTGCAAAAGCGTCGCCTAAACAATCGAAGTCTTCTCCATATTCAACTGAGTGCCGTCTCTTAACTGGCTCAAATAGATATGAAAGAGACAATACACCCTCAGAGGCCTGAAAGACTGAGGAATGCAGCGAATATTGCAGAGGAAATTCTTATTCAGTAATTCATTTTGTCCCTGGGCATGCCCTTCGTTGGGACTCGACTAAATCCATTGCATTGTAAACATAACAGTGTTCAGCAAAATTTTTCAACATAAGTACATGCAGCTAAAAAATATCTCGAATCGCTATGCACACAGTATTCTTGAAAGCAAGTGTATACAATTTTAGGAACGTGATCATCGTTAGAGCGAACAGCTCGTTCCTTTAGGGAATTCCAATGAACATCAATCGAGACTGGTTCCAAAACCTGAATCTTTGGAGCCCGAATCGAAACATAGGCCGCAGACAATGCAATGAAGATTTCAATCGAGGCCGAGTGATATTTAGAAACCAGTCGATAGGCATGAGTCGCCGTCACAGCATGAAGTGCTGTAAAATCATTTGTCTGAGCGAACAATTCCAATACGAGAGGTGCAATGTTTTCATAGGTCGCAATCTCTACATTGAGACCGGCGCATATCTGCCGAAATCGTGCTAACCGAGCAATCAGTTCCATGCGACGAGCAATATTGGGAGCCTCGGGTCTAAATCCTAAAAATTCTGTACTCAATTCAGAAAAGATTTCTTTTGAATTCTTTGTACCACAGTTAACTTGCTCAATGCCAAGATCCAGAAAAGAGATCGCCCAATATCCTAAAGCTTGAGAAACCTCTTCCATATTATTTGAATCCAATGCGTAGCCCAGTCTGATTAGTCCATGAAAGGCTCCACCAGCAACTCCTCGAAAAAGAGTGGGTAAGTGGAATTCAAGTGTTTTCCGAAGACCATTAGTCGCCAGAAACTTTTCAAAATAGTGAATATAGTCTACGTGATACTTATTCTGACCAAGAAATTCCTGCCAGTTTGCTTCTGAAATCAGCATACCAAGGCTGTCCAAAACTGGCTCTAGTCTCTCAACATAATGATCTCTATAGGTACGAAGTCGCTCAACGCTTGCACCCAAGCGTTCAAGGGCTACTAGATCCATAGGCAAATGATTGGCTAACTCTCCGAGATACTGGCTTGAGTATCGTTTGTTTGCATCTGAGATAAGTTCAAAGGAATTCAAAAATTCTCCTTTTCAATATAATTAGGTTTGCAGAATACTTCGAATGTGTTCTCTGAACCAACGATGGCCGGCATCATGATGATTTCGATCATGCCAAACCTGAACAATCGTGATCTCTGGAATCCTCATAGGAGGTGTCATGATTTTTAGCGGAAACACTTTTGCCATCTGCTCAACAAGGCGCGACGGCGCAGTTAGAATGCAATCTGTTTCTGGAAGAACCCAAGCCGAGCTCATAAAGGCATTGAGTCCGGCCACGACTGCTCTATTGAGTTTTTTCTTCGCTAGAATTTCGTCAACCTGCGAGTGAAGTTCGCCTCCAGGCGATACTAGCAAATGCCTTTCTTCACAAAAGTCACTTAGCGATAGTTCTTTCTTTTTGCAAAGACGAGGATGATCTTTGCGAACAGCAGATACAAACACATCTGAAAACAGCTTTTGCTGATAGAAGCCATGGGGCAGATTTCCAAAAAACCCAGCCACTGCCAAATCGCTTTTGCCCATTTCCAACTCTTCGCGCGGCAATGCAAATGGCGATGACAGGCTTATGATGCGGGATTTAGGAGCTTGCTTTTCAAATATTTTAAGCAGAGCAGGTAGTAACAAACTGTCGATAAGATCTGTTGTGTGAATTCTAAAAACCTTCTGCATTTTTTCGGGAACAAAATCTTCGACACCAAGAATGTCACGTTCAAACTGGCTCAAGATGCTGCGAACCGGTTGTGACAATTGCGAGGCTCTTGGAGTCGGAACCATACCCTTTGATGATTTCACAAATAGGTCGTCGTCCATGAGTATTCGTAGTCGAGCGAGTGCATGACTCAATGCCGGTTGAGTCATCCTTAATACCTTTGCAGCTTTGGTAATATGACGATATTCGTCTATAGCAGCAAAAACTGCCAAAAGGTTAAGGTCAAATCCTCTAATTTTATCAGCTAGATTCATTGTCTATCCTGATCATGAATTTAATGCATGACTATTATTTATACAATGCATTGGATTAATAATCATCGAGTTGTTAAAAGCATACTCGAAGAATGATTAAACCACTAATTTTTAGGAGTCAAAAATGCTTAATCTAACCATCAAATCACTCACTCTATCTGCACTTTTAACCATGTTTTCGTCTCATGCAGCTCTAGCCTCATCAACAACAGAAGTTTGGGATCACCACATTAAAGCGTGGGCGGATCGTTCCGTTGAAGCAATATTGGAGGACTACTCAGAA
>JAPLFV010000087.1 GCA_026390495.1 Pseudomonadota bacterium
ATATTTGGGCATTGAGCTTTGAAATTTTGGAGTTGAGAAATGATGTCGCGAATTTGAAGTCGGAATTATCTCAATTAAAGAAACAAAGCTAATGCACGTTCGAATTCCAGTCCATCAATATTTGTCTACATTTTCCCCAAGAGATGCAATTGGGAATGAAGTTCTTATAATGAATTCAATATTGCGAGGCGCCGGCTATGACTCAGAAATTTTTTGCGAATATGTCCACCCAGAATTTCGTCATTTAGCAAAAAAGGTCAATGGAGCAAAATTTAAGGCCCCCAGAGGAAGTATTTTGATTTTTCATTTTTCAGTCGCAACAAATTCACTATTGCGATTGGCAGATTCGGATAGCAAAATTTGCTTACGATATCACAATGTCACCCCAGAAACATTTTTCAATCAGACTGACGAAATTGATACCCACGGAGTTTGCAAAGTTGGACGCTCTCAGATTGCAATGGTATCTGCGATATCTGACTGGATTATGGCAGACAGTCAATACAATGCAGATGAGATTAAGTCGACAAGAACAAAGAATTGTGATGTCGTCCCTCTGCTTAGAAATTATGAATCAATTTTTTCTAATAAATCTGACAAGAATTTTAAAGAACTTTTAGATCCGCATAGCAAGAAAAAAACTATTCTATTTGTAGGAAGGCTTGCTCCCAATAAGCGTCAAGAAGATTTGATTCAATACCTTAGTATCTACAAAAAATATGTCGATTCGGACCTTAGATTGATTATGATTGGTTCTGAATTGACAAAATCATACCGGGAAAAATTGTGTCAATATTGTTTGGACTTGGGGTTAAAGGTTTCCAACTATAAAGATAAGCCTGATCCAGATTTTGATGTTTTGCTGACTGGAAGTGTTTCCGATGAGGTGTTGTTAGCGGCTTATCAAAATTCGACGGCTTTTGTGAGCGTGAGCGAGCATGAGGGCTTTTGTGTTCCGATTGTAGAGGCAATGCGAGCAGGTCTTCCAATTCTTGCTCATCCGAGCTCAGCTATCCCGGCAACGATTGGAGAAGCAGGTGTTTTATCCAATAAATTTCAGCCCGAATCTTTCATTGCCGATCTAAAGCGAGTTTTAACCGACTCTGCATTTCGAGACCATCTGAAGAGGAATTGTAAAATACGCTATCAGGACCTAAAATTAGAATCGGCAAGTAGCTTGTTTATGCGATCTCTAAATCAGATGATGTTGTTTTATGAAAGGCGTTCGATCGAATGATAAAGAATTTATCTATTAATCAATTTTTACCAAGCCTGTCTCCTCATGATGCAATTGGAAATGAGACTCTTGAGATTCAGTGTATTTTGCAAGATATGGGGTTTCGGTCCGATATCTATTGTGAACATATTCATAAGGATCTTGCTGGGAAGGCGATTGTGAGTAATTTAGATTATTTTAAAGCGTCACCCAATGAGATCATGTTTTATCATTATGCCGTCTATTCCAAGGCTATTTTAAATTTAGCATCAGCAAGCGCATCGGTCTGGTTGCGATATCACAATGTGACTCCAGAAAGATTCTTTGACCCAGTGACTGAGCCTCATAGCTTTCAAGCTTGCGAGATTGGCAGAAAGCAGCTCCCACTTGCAACTTTGACCTCGGAATTTATTTTTGCAGCTAGCGAGTTCAACAAGTCAGAGATTGATGCGATTGGACATTCTAATTCAACCGTCGTTCCACTATTGAGAAACTATGAAGCCCTATTTTCAAAAAATTCGGATCACGACATTGTTGCCAAACTTGATTTACATAAAGAGCGTAACATTTGCCTGTTTGTTGGTAGGCTAGTGCCGAATAAGCGACAGCAAGATCTGATTCAGATGATTCGACTCTATAAACAATTTGTAAGCGATAAAATTAGACTTATCTTAGTTGGTAGTTCTTATTCAAAGTCTTATGAATTCAAGCTTAAAGAATATGCGCAAGACCTTGGGCTAAAGGTTTGTGAAAGCAAAGCCCAGGCAGGAGAGGATTTTGACATTTTGTTTACTGGATCTGTCCGAGACGAAGAGCTTTTGGCGCTTTATAAGTCGGCAAAAGTTTTTGTTTCAGCAAGTGAACACGAGGGATTTTGTATACCACTGGTTGAAGCCATGGGAATGGGATTACCAATTGTGGCGCATTCAAGTAGCGCCATTCCAGAGACAATTGGAAAAGCTGGACTTCTTGTTAATAAATTCAACCCGCAAGAATTTTTATCAGCGGTCAAATCAGTGCTTACGAATGAGCAAGTTCAGAGTCAACTTTCTAGACTTGGTAAAGTAAGGCACCAGGAATTGTCGTTTCCGGCCGCCAAGAAGCTATTTGTTGATACGATCGAGAAGCTTGTTAGTCAAAGGTGACTCAGACGTTTTAGGTATATAAACATCAATTTTGATTTGCGCTGTAGGTCGATATAAATTTATTGACAAGTATTATTTCACCTCTGATTTTTTCGACTATATCACCACATATTGCCATGTTTTTTGATTTTCCAGCATCTTCAGCAATTTGACAGAGGTCTACCAGTTTAAGCGCGCCTATGACGCCACAGCTCGACTTAAATTTATGTGCCTCTTTCGCAAATTGAATAGAATCTAAATCTGATAAGCATGACTCAAGTGATTTCATGGCATCAACCGAATCAGTCATGAATAGATCAAATTGATACTTGATCATGCTACCACCTTCTGGAGCTTCCAAATCCTTTAACATCTCCAGTGTTGCAGAATCTAAGGAACTCTCAGATTCTTCATTTTGGCCCGTGCTGGGTTCGTCAAGGTCGAGTCCTGAGAAATCCATCTCCAATTTAGTTTCTTCTTTTTTGTTCCCATCAGAATGCATCGTCTGTGAGGTTTGTTTAGAAACTGGCGCCCATTTCTCGACGACTCTCTGCAATTCAGCCATAGTGACGGGCTTTCCCAGAAAATCGTTCATACCTGCTGATTTGGCGGCAGTGACTTCATGTCGGAGTGCACTTGCAGTCATGGCAATGATTGGTATTTTATGGCCATTTTTTTGTGCCCTAATCTCCTTGCAGGCCTCTATTCCGCCCATTTCTGGCATTTGAAAATCCATTAAAATGATGTCAAAAAAGCCATCTAAGCTAAATAGCTGAATAGCCTCAATACCATTGTTGGCAATAGTAACCGAATGACCAAGCTTTCCCAGCATTGCTTTGACCACCATCTGATTGGCGGGATTGTCCTCGGCAACCAAAATATTTGCTGGTCTGTACTGTTTGATTGAGTTCAAACCAAATTCATCAAATTCAATCATATGGGTTGGAGCATCTACAGTGCTTTCCAGATGAGTGCTTTCTAAAGGTAGCTCTGCCCAAAATTTACTGCCTGAACCTTCTTTCGACTCGACGCCAACCATTCCACCCATTAACTCGGAGAGATGTTTAGTAATGGACAGCCCTAAACCTGTACCCCCAAATTTTCGGGTAGTTGAATCATCTCCCTGCTTAAAAGGAGAAAATAGCTTTTCCATCACCGAACTTGATATCCCCATTCCTGTATCTACCACGGAAATCCGAAACCCATTCGGGTAATTCAGAGCTGGATCTATGCGGATCTCAATGCCGCCCGATTTTGTAAATTTAAGAGCGTTGCTTACAAAATTCATTATTATCTGCCTGATTCGACTTGGGTCACCGATGAAGTGACTTTTGACATCTATGCCAATTTCGTGAATGAGATACAAATTCTTTGACTTAGCTTGATGTGAAAATATATCCAATACTTCCAAAATGGGCGCTTTAATATCAAATGGGACTTTTTCTAAATTGAGCTCTCCCGCTTCAATTTTTGAGATATCAAGAACGTCATTTACAATTGCAAGGAGAGCGACCCCTGACGTACGAATTTGCTGAAGGTACTGGTTGTTCTCTCCAAAATCACTGGTTTCGATAAGATAGTCCGATAGTCCAATCACACTGTTCAAAGGCGTTCGGATTTCATGAGACATATTTGCAAGAAACTGACTTTTGGCTGCGCTGTCAGATTTTGCCTCTTCTAATGCGGCTTGCGCATTCCTTGCATCTCGAACATCATGAAAGGTGTAAACATGACCTTGAAGATCAGAGCCTTGAATAAGTGAGCCACTTGTCAGTGTCACGGGAATTGGTCCTGACGCCGTGATCAATTCGCATTCGGCAGAGATTGCAGAGCTTCCGTCAAAGGAAGCCTTCTTAAGATTGATGAACTTACTAATATTCTGATCTATAAAATTGCCGAGTAGTTTTTTTGCAGTTTCATTGCCTAAGGTCATCTTTCCACTTAAATCAGTCACAACTATTGCGTCAGGTGTACATTCAAAAACAGCATTCATATAGCTAGAAATCTTTTCAGCTTCTAGCTTCGCCTTGTTTAACTCACTTGATTTTGACTCGATATAAGATTCAAGAGTCTTAATTTTTATTTTCAACTCTTCAAGTTGTTGAAGGTCAATTTTTTTAACTTCACTTCCCAATTGTCCTCCTGCTGGCCGATGCAGTCTAATGAATTCAGATTAGTAGTTTGCACCTGGAAAAACTAAGGCTGGCTTGTTGTTAGCTCGTTTTCTTCTTAAATGATGCTAGTGCAGCCATTGCGGCTGAATTAACTGGAGGCGCAATTTTGCCTGTGCTCGGTGTCGCAG
The DNA here is from genome assembly GCA_026390495.1 of Pseudomonadota bacterium. Taxonomy (GTDB): domain Bacteria; phylum Bdellovibrionota_B; class Oligoflexia; order Oligoflexales; family RGVZ01; genus CAMDKS01. Next base: position 4,643 of record JAPLFV010000087.1, read on the forward strand.
GTTTTTGCTTTTTTTCAGACTGAGCGGGAATGGCGTCACTTTCAAAATCTGAGATGAAAACGCCCTTGGTGCAGAAGGCCTTTAATTTTGTTTCTATTCCTAAACTGGAAAGGTCTTGCAGAGCAAGTACGTTGGAATGAGTACCATCTTTCTCTTTAACATAACTGGATATTGAACCACGAAAGGTACCTTTATAACCAAGATGATTACCTAAAGTAGGAATAGCCAAATCGTAAGTTTTGCCGACTTCTAAAACTTGTTCCGATTTAAAG
>JAPLFV010000389.1:0-5945 GCA_026390495.1 Pseudomonadota bacterium
GCCTTGAAGAGACTAAGGCAAAAAACGCATGCAGAGGACACCAATAACTAAAGTGAGCAAAGTTTCAAACTTGAGAACCCTGATGATAAAAATTTCAATCGTTCAAAGTCATTTATTAGTTTTTAGAGACTTGGCAGTAACGCAATCTCCACACATAAACATGCTCTAACCAAGAAGACGCTTAAAGGTACCTAGGCTACGAGTCTTATGTAGCCCGCACTTGTAGCAACTCATAGTGCCAATGTGTGAAGAGCCACCAAATGGGGTACCACCTTCTTTGGACTTGTAACGTAAACCGTCTTTATTTATTTTTGTGGTTTCAAATCTGCTCTTCATCATATTTTAGGTTTGATTGAAAAGGCCCTACATGAAAAGCCTCAAGGAAAAGGGTAGGGGTTTTGGGAGGGTTTTTACCAGTTTGTCGATTGATCAAAGATGCCACACTGGCATTTTGTTGGATGGAATGCCTCTCCGTCTTTCTTAGCAAAAGGAGCGACAACATGACGATTTCGAAAAGTGAAGTAAGGTGTGGCATGCGCATTGATTGGGATATGCCCATAACCATGGATGACGGCAACATACTTCGAGCAGATATTTTTCGTCCCATGCAAGATGGACGGTATCCCGTGATATTGACGCATGGACCGTACGCAAAAAATTTACATTTTGAAGATGGTTATCCCAATGCTTGGAAATTAATGTGTCAGGATCATCCCGATGTTCCCAGGGGTTCGACCAATGCATTTCAAAGTTGGGAAGTGGTTGATCCTGAAAAATGGGTACCCGATGGTTTTGTTTGTGTGCGTGTAGACAGCCGAGGCGCGGGACGCTCGGCAGGTTTTATGGATAATTTTTCTCCAAGAGAAACGAAAGACTATTACGAATGTATCGAATGGGCAGGCGTACAAGAATGGTCTAATGGAAAAGTCGGACTGAATGGCATTTCATATTACGCTATCAATCAGTATTTGGTTGCTAGTCTCAATCCTCCTCATCTAGCCGCTATTTGCACTTGGGAGGGTGCTGCAGATTTTTATCGCGATGGTTCTTACCATGGCGGTGTCCCATCCTCTTTTTGGGGTAACTGGTACGACATGCAAGTCAAAGTAGTCCAGCACGGTTTGGGCACCAACGGACCTGTAAGTCGAATGAATGGAGAATTGGTTTGTGGTCCTGAAACACTCACGCCCGAAGAGTTAGAAAAAAATCGTCTAGATTTAAAACAAGCCATACATGAAAATCAGCTTTGTACTAAATATTTTGAACAACGATCAGCTGATTGGTCAAAGATCAAGGTACCTCTGTTTTCTGCAGCAAGTTGGGCTGGGCAGGGCTTGCATCCAAGGGGTAATTACGAGGCATTCATGAACGCCGCATCTAAAGAAAAATGGTTAGAAATTCATGGCCTCGAGCATTGGACACATTTTTATACCGACTATGGTGTGCAGTTACAAAAAAAGTTTTTCAATTATTTTTTAAAAGGTGAAAAAAATGGGTGGGACAAACAACCGCCGATACAAATGCAGCCGCGTTATCCCAATGAAACTTTTGGGCTTCGATATGAAAATGAATGGCCGCTTAAAAGGACGCAGTGGACGCATTATTGGTTGGATGCCAAAGAGCTTAGTTTAAATACCGACCATGCGCCCAAGCAGGAGTCTCATAAAACCTATTTGCCTTCCAATCAAGGCATCACATTCAAAACCCAGCCCCTAAATAAACAAACAGAATTGCTTGGCCCAATTTCTGCCAAGTTATTTGTTTCATCCAAAACCAAAGATGCAGATTTATTTTTAATCGTTCGCGTATTTGATATCGAAGGCAAAGAGTTGGTTTATCAAGGAACGGTGGACCCGCACACACCCATTGCGCAGGGTTGGTTGCGTGTTTCGCATCGTAAACTCGATCCACAAAAGACCTTACCTTATCGACCCTATCACACTCACGATGAAGTGCAATACATCAAAGAAGATGAAATTGTAGAAGTCGATGTAGAGATTTGGCCTACAGGTCTAATCATGCCGCCAGGATTTCAAATTGCATTAACGATTCAGGGGCGAGACTATGAATGGGAGGGCACAGGTGTGCGTTACACCAATTTTAAAAATGAACTCAAGGGATGCGGCCCATTTTTGCATGACGACCCAGTTGATCGTCCGCCTGCTATCTATAACGGTGAGGTCACTTTGCATACAGGCGGGAAGTATCAAAGTTATTTAATGCTCCCTATTATTCCGGCCTGAAGGTAACTAAAAACGCAGTGCTCGATTGCGAATCCCAAGCAATCGGGCTGCGTTGATTCCCAAAATATCTTTACGCTCTAAAAGGCTCAAGTCTGAGCTTTGTACAAATTCAACAGGATTAGCCTCGGACATATCGTAAGGATAGTCTGTGCCCATCATCACATGTTTGCCACCATATTGTTCGACTAAAAATTTCAAATGCAAAGGATCAAAAACAATAGTATCGAAAAATAGTTTTTTGAGCGATCGACTTGGAGGATGCGTCAAGCATTGTCTGCAATCGGGTCTCGCATGATAGGCGTGCTCCATTCTTCCTGCATAACTGGGTAAATAACCACCGCCATGTGCGATACACATTTTTAATTTCGGATATTTTTCTAAAACACCTTCAAAAATTAAATTACTTACGGCAATGGTGGAATCCATGGGATTACCCACAATATTGACCAAGTAATGTTCGCTCAGTCGCTTGCCTTCAGTAGTTCCAAGGGGATGCATGAATATCAAAATTCCTAACTCTTGCGCAGTAGCAAAAAATTTATGATACCGAGCATCGGATAACTCAATGCCGTTGACGTTCGTGCCAATTTCTATGCCACGCAAACCTAATTTTTTGACGGCGCGTTCCATCTCTACTATCGCCATTTTTGGATTTTGAAGTGGCACCGTTCCGATACCTACAAAACGATCAGGGTGCATAGATACGATTTCAGCGATGGAATCATTGACTATTCTGGCGGCGTCTCGTCCGACTTCATCGGGTGCCCAATAATAATATTGGTGGGGTGCAGGTGAGATCGCTTGCACGTCAATACCGCTTGCGTCCATATCGGCCAAACGATCTTGAATCGATGTGAGTTTGCTGTGCAATGTCGCCATTTGTTGACGATTGACTTCTCTTGATTTCTCAGAAGCAAATCCAAAAATAGGATCGGTCTTTGGGTTATATAGCGATTGAACAATGCGATCTGCTTTTTCTAAATGCGTATGGCAATGAATATCCACCGTGAAAAAGCGTCCTTTTTTATTTTTTAAAACCTTATTTGTTTTTGCATTTGATGGCGAGCATTTAAACGTTGAAATCATGGTGTCTTACTGTTGAGATCTGAAATGTTGGAGCCACAAAGCGGGTAATTGAATACCGTCGACTGCATGGGGTTTATCGCTGAGTCTTTCAAAACTATGAAGTGCCGCTTCAACCAAGGGAAGCGAACTACCCAATCCTTTGGCTTCTTCGCACATTGCTTTGAGATCTTTGGTCAGCGTTGCGATGGTGAAGTGTGCGGGACCTGTATCTTCTTCTTTCAGTGCCCGTGCAATTGCTTCGCCTCTCATACGTAACATATTAGGTCCGCCAGAGCTTTCAGACAAGATACTGATCATTCGAGCAGGATCAATATTCAAATGATCGACCAGTGTTAACGCTTCGGCTAACGCTTGCCAGTAAACAATGAGTGGAAGATTTATGGCTAATTTAAGACTTGCACCGGCCCCAATGGGTCCTGCATGCTCAATGCGCCGACATAAGTGCGAGAGAAGAGGTCGAACATTTTCTATGTCTTTATCGAGCCCGCCCACCATGGCCATGAGTTGGCCTTTGAGAGCTGTGGATGAGGTTCCACCAACGGGTGACTCCACCATTCGTGAGCCTTTTGCCAGGATACGTTGATTGAGTTTGACTTGTGATTCAGGACGCACTGTGCTCATCTCAACAAAAATCTTATTTTTGTTGTTGCCTGTAAGCAGCCCATTGGAGCCGAAATAAACATCGTCAATTGCTTCGGCATCTGTCAATATGGACAGAACAACGCCGACTTGCTGGGTCATCTCAATTGGAGAGTTACACCAAACAGCACCAAGGTCGTTTAAATGTTGCGCTTTATCGCGGGTTCGATTCCAAATGTAAACATGATGATGGGTTTCGATTAATCGTTGAGCAATTGCACTACCAAGCTTTCCTGTACCAACCAGGCCCACAGTTTTTAATGTATCGTTGACAGCAAGGGTCACAGATTTATTTTCAATTCATGTATTTGACAAGCCATGTCGACAGAGATGGAAACTCAACCACTAAACCTAAACACACTAGCATCATCAAAAGATAAGGCATCACACCAGCAAAAACTTGGGTGGAAGTGATACTTTTTCCCACCGATGCTGCTACTGTAAAAACACACAAACCAAAAGGCGGCGAGACCAAACCAACCTCAACAGCAATGACTAAAACAACTCCAATCCAAAGTGGATCAAACCCCATACCTGTCAAAATAGGGAATGCTATAGGGACGACCAACAACAAAATCGATGCTGAATCTAAAATGCAACCCAGTAAAAGAATGATCCCGATGAATGCCCATAGAATACCCATGCCAGACCAAGCAGAGGCTCGAAACCATTGGTCTAATCCTTGTACCAAGCCACTCAATGCAACCATGCGTGAATACATTTGAGCGGAAACCAATAACAACATAATAGAGCCAGTGGTCATTCCAACTTCGTACACGGCCTTTTTAAACCCTGGCATATCTAATTGTTTTTTACTTACTCCAATGATGATCGCACCGATTGCACCAACGGCTGCTGATTCGTTGGGAGTGAAGTAACCCGAATAGATGCCGCCAATAACAACCATGATTAAAAGCATTACAGGCCATGGTTTAAAAAGAATAACCATTTTTTTAGGAAAACTCTGAGCATCGGCCTCTTGGTCATGGTGTTTGAGATGCGCGCCTACCCATTCTGGTTTCCAATAACCAATCAAAAGAATCCCTATACAAAAAATAACTGCCATCAACAGGCCAGGAATCACGCCAGCAATAAATAATTTTCCAATGGAAACTTGCGTCAAAATTCCATATATGATGAAAAGAACACTTGGTGGAATCAACATACCTAAAATGGAAGAGCCCGCCACAGTGCCTAATGCAAAGCGTTTGTCATATCCCATTTTTAACATGGGTGGATAAGAAATCTTTGAAAAGGCGGCAGCGGAGGCCATGCTGGAACCAGTGATGGCAGCAAACACTGCATTACCCATTACAGTTGCCATGGCCAATCCACCGCGTACCTTGCGAACCAATACATTGGCCGCGGCAAATAATTCTTCACTCAAGCCATTGCCAAAAACAGCGCCCATTAAAACAAATAAAGGAATTACACCAAACTCATAGCTTTGAAGCGAGCTAAAAAAAGTTGTTGCGAGTAGATTTATGGCTGTACTGGGTTGTCCTGTGATGATCCATAAACCCACCACACTCATAAGTCCTAATGCGACAGAAACATAGACTCCACAAAGAATCATGAGCACCATCAAAAACGTGATTATTAGAACGACTGTGCTGTTATCCATAATTTTTATGACTTTGTTCCTAATGTGTTTTCGTAATTCAACGTCTGCATGATGAATTCGATAATCATGAATCCACAGCCTAAAAATATAGACAACCACAAGGGGCCAGCGGATAAATCGAGTGCGCCATTGCCAACAGTTTCATTGTTTTCCCAAGCAATGAGCATGGGCTTCCAAATTGAATAACAGGCCAAGGAGAAGACAAGGATGCCAATTAAATTTCCAAACGCAAAAAATATTTTTTTTACGCCTTTTGACAACCATTCATCAAAGAGCGGAGAGCGCAAATGTGCGCGTTGCCTGAGTATCCAAGGTATTTGCATAAAGGTTGCAAAGGGTAATGAGTAAGCAAC
>JAPLFV010000389.1:5951-8495 GCA_026390495.1 Pseudomonadota bacterium
AGTAAGCAACTAGTTCTGCGGTCCCCTCCATTGGCTTATTCAAAAGAGTTCGTCCAAGAACATCGGCAACGATCCAAAGTGACAAAGCCACTGACCAATATGAACCGATGCTGTACATGAAGCTCAAAAATTGCTCATAGGAGCGTTTGATGGTATTCATCAATATCTATTAAGTTATCAAAAATTACTCAAGAACCCATTTTCGAGGTGAAACGTACCCTAATTTTTCTAAATTTTTGAGATATGACTCCATGACTTTTGTACCTGGTAATCCAGCGTCATTTACTTTTTTGATTTTTTCTGAAACATAATTATTTGGAAATAATGCAGCCCATTTTTCTTTTTCAGATTGAGTTAATTCATACACCATACCGCCAGATTCACGCCATTTTTTTAAGTCGGCATCTTGTGTATCCTTAGCATTTTTGGCTAACGACTCAGCCCAGCGATCAGCCGCCTTTTGAACGATTGCTTGAACAGGTGCAGGGAGTGATTTCCATGTATCCATATTTATACTTAATCCTTGTGGACACGCGGAGCCAAATTGTGTAATGGTCCAATATTTAGCTACTTCCCACATTTTTGCTCCAACGATAGCTTGGGGGAGGATCATGTGTCCTTCGGTTACACCACTTTGAGCACTCATATACATTTCTCCTTCGGTTACACCACTTTGAGCACTCATATACATTTCAGGCATGCCTGAATTAACAGGTACACCATTGGCAAAGCGCACGTAATCTAGCATGGGACCAATGCCACCTAATTTGCGACCTTTGAGATCAGAAATTCCTTTTATTGGAAATGTAGACACGATGCCGTAATCTTGTACCGTAGTGATGGCCAAAAATTTTTGTCCAAAACGGCGTTCTAAAGTTTGTGTAAGGATTGGGAATTCTTCATACACAGCTTTTGAAGCTTTGAAGGTAATTAGAGGATCGCTATTACCGAATGGAACCCAGTAGTTGAAGTTATGTAATGGGAAGCGTGATGCTTCAGCAGGAAATGTAATGTAGGAAATGTCTAAGATTCGGCCTTGAATCGTAGTTGATGTTTCGTTCATCTTGGTAACAGTACCGCCCCAAGTTTCTACGAACTCAATGTTGTAGCCTAGTTTGCCTGCATCCGCTTTTATATCTGGAATAAAAATATCTTGTATAAATCTAACCCATGGCGCACTTTCTGGCACGTGTGGTCCTCCCACTCGTAGTTTGATTGTTTGTTGGGTCTGCTGGGCGACAACCTGTGATTGAAAACTCAAACACAAAAAAACCGCACTGATTACGAAAGTACACCACGTTCTGATCGATCGAAAAGCAAGCATGTATGTCTCCTTTAAATTTTGTTTTATGTAAAATTGATTCAATCAAGTCCGTAGGTCTTTTCAACCTGAACATTTTTTTCATCTCCTACCGCAGGAATGAAGTTAGGGGCCTTGTCATAAATCGCTAAGAATAAAGAGCCTTTATCCCCTGAAATTAAGGGCCCGTAGTAGAGACCTTTTTGTTCATATTGCATGAAACCAGGGCCAAACTTTAGTTTACTGTTCCCAATTCTCCATTCGCCTTCTAGGATGTAATGAAAGACGTCACCGTCATGTCCGTGTCTTTCAACAACAACGCCTGGTTCGTGTTTTACTAAGTAAAACCAAGGCCCCAAGTTATTTTTTCCAAAGAATTTACATTGAATACCTGGTATATCGTGACCGCCAAATCCAGGCGTATCTTTGAGGAGCAACCACTCAAGCTCTGACTCGTTGGCAAAGGCAACTTTTATATTTTCAGATAAAGACACTTTTATCTCCTTAAAAAGAAAAGTTTTAACATGATTTTGTCAAAAAGGCAACTTTTTTTAAAAAGAATGCATAATCAATCAAATTAGAAGTTCGTTTTCAGTACTTTTTTAAATTTACGATTTTCGGGGGCATAAATGAAAATTACTAAAGAAATTCATTCCAAGTCAAGTGCTCACAATAACGATGTTCGCTTCGCTAACAGCGACTATCGTGAACTTCCTGTAATTGACCTAGGTCCTTTGATAAGGGGTGATGTCAATGCAGTGCAAAACATTGCAACGCCTTGGCGACAAGCCTGCGAAAACCTTGGTTTTCTATGCGTTGTAAATCACGGTATTGACAAAGTACTCATAAATAATATGGAACTGCAGTCGCGTCGTTTTCATGGCAACTTAAGCGTTGATCAAAAAATGGCAGTGAAGGTTACTCGTGATCAAAAAGGATTTATACCCTCCAAGGCCATGATCATTTCGCATTCAACCTACCACGATCACACCAAATTTGATACCGTAGAGTGCTTCGTCGCGGCAACTGATTTCCCCACTGACCACCCCGAGGTAAAAAAAGGAACTCAGTTTTATGGCCAAACGCCTTGGCCCAATGACGACTTACTACCTGGTTTCCGTGAGGCGGTCTCAAGTTATATGTTAGAAATTAAGAAGCTTGGTCTTTCTTTGCTGCCCGTATGGGAACAAGTACTCGATTTAGATCCTGGATTCTTCAAGCCCTCCTTCATCAATCCTTATTGC
>JAPLFV010000389.1:8519-11155 GCA_026390495.1 Pseudomonadota bacterium
GCGTATAGCTAAATACCCTAAGGCAGAATATTTGCAAGATAACGAATTCGGTCTCGGAGCGCATGCCGACACTGGTTTTATGACTTTTCTTCCACCCGCTTTAGAAGCTGGACTTCAGATTCTTGATACTGAAAAAAAGTGGTTTTGGCCAATCGTTCCGGAGGGTGCAATTATTGTAAACATTGGACAATTTCTCGCGCGCTGGTCAAACGACCGGTTTCGAGCTACTCCACACCGTGTTTTACCGCCGAAAGATACCGATAGATTCTCTTTTGCTTGTTTTGTTAATACTGACCTTGAGGCTATTGCAGAATGTCTTCCTAGTTGTCGACCAAAAGTTGGTCCGAACAAGTACGAACCTCAAAGTTACAGATCTTATTTTGAATGGTATATGAAAAGGACATATGTTCACTATAACGAACTCAGCCCCTCCGATATGCCTGAAGTTCGCTCTTGATGTTAGTAATTTCTGATTGAATTTAGTTGCAGAATGAATATGTTCAAATTGCCTGTGAGATTTATGCAGTGCTAACAGTCGCTTTTTTGGTTCGTAATTGTCGATACAAATCTTCTCAGGCAAGATGCAAGTTACTAAATCTGAGCTCTTATTATAAAAACAAAAGAAATTTCGCATTGAGCTAAGGTTGCCCGAAACACTAGCTCAAGACCTAAATAATCTATGAGGATCATCGATTTTTTTCGACGCGGTTTGGAAAATGGAGCAAACGTACCTGCCTTCATTGATGAACGCGGAGGCCTTACTTATAGTCAGGTGAATCGTCTTAGTGAAGGCGTGGCCTCCGGCTTGAATGCTGCAAGCTGTTGCGGCCACAGCGTAGCTGTTTACAGCCCCAATGACCCTGTTGCATTTGGCGTCATGATTGGAATTTTTCGCGCGGGCTCGCAATGGGTGCCTACCAATATGCGCAATGCAGTGGCCGTAAATGCAGCCTTACTTCGCACTACTGAGTGCAAGCTGTTGTTCTTTCACTCCTCTCTTGCCGAGCAAGCTGCTCAACTCATGCAAGAGGTACCGACATTGCTTAATGCAGTTTGCATTGATGATTGTCCGGACAATACTGATGTATTAACTTTGCATGAGTTCATGGCTAGTTCAGGCCTACCCTGTCCCGAGCCGCTTGATGACCCAGATCGCATTGAAACTGTTTTTCCCACTGGTGGCACTACGGGTCTTTCGAAAGCAGCGATGTGGACTCAACGGGTTTGGGAATCGTCAATCAAGGCCTTTTGGACTTGTCTACCTTCTTCAGAGCCTGCTGTGCACCTTGTTGCAGCGCCCATGACGCATGCTGCTGGTGTAGTGGCATTGATGATGATGGCAAGCTCAACGAAAAATGTCATTTTGCCCTCGGCAGATGCAACATCTATTCTTGAAGCCATCGACAAACATAAGATCACTCACCTCTATTTGCCTCCCACAGTTGTTTACAACCTGCTGGCACATCCTAGAGTTAGGCAGTACAACTATTCATCTCTGCGTTGCATGGTCATAGCAGCTTCACCCATTGCACCGGCTAAATTAAAAGAGGCCATGGAGGTATTTGGGCCCGTTATCTGCCAATCTTTTGGCCAAGCAGAAGCTCCGATGTTCATTACATTTCTCTCAACACAAGATCTGCTGACATCTCCACCAGCAAACTGGCCAGGACTTTGGGCAAGTTGTGGTCGTGCCACTCTGGGTCAGCGCGTTGAGATCATGGCAGAGGATGGCCGCATTCTGCCTATCGGCGAACGAGGTGAAATCGTGGTCAGAGGTGACCTTGTTTTTCCTGGCTACTTTAAAAATCCAAGTGCAACCGCAGAAGTATCCAATCACGGCTGGCATCATACTGGAGATATTGGCCACAAAGACAAAGCTGGGTTCATCTATATTGTCGATCGCAAGAAGGACATGATCGTCACTGGTGGGTTCAACGTCTTCAGTGCTGAGGTTGAACAAGTTATATCTGGCCACCCAGATGTGGAAGATTGCGCCGTTGTGGCCGTGCCCGACGCAAAATGGGGTGAGGCAGTTAAAGCTGTGGTTCAACTTAAGCCAGGACGCACCCTGGATCAAGCCGAATTAATTGAACTGGTTAGAAGCTCTCTTGGGTCAGTGCATGCACCTAAAACTGTTGATTTCGTAGCCCAATTACCGCGAAGTTCAAATGGCAAAGTTTTGAAACGTGATGTTCGTCAAGCTTATTGGATTGGGTCAGATCGGCAAGTCGGCTAGTTAGATTTAACTATTTAAAAATGGATCTACTTAGTGCCTAATTCGGCATCGTCAAGTTAACTTCCACCATCGGCTAGAGCCCAGTTTCTTTTAAGCACTATTTCACCCATCCCCTAGATGCGTCACCGCTATTCAGCTGACATCATCAGCCAATGCTTTTGGCTGTATTTGCGTTTTGCCTTGAGCTTTATGGAATGTGGAAATCATGATGGCCCAGCTAGGAGTCGTCGTTAGCTAGGAATGTGTTCGAGAACACACTTAATACTAAAAAATGAGTATTGCACCCAACGGCAGGGCAATAAAATCGCGTATTAACTGCGTAATTTATAAAGGCGAATTAAATAAAGCAACGAACTATGCGTTTTGATTGGCTCCTCGACCTGGGCTCGAACCAGGGACC
>JAPLFV010000163.1:0-1459 GCA_026390495.1 Pseudomonadota bacterium
AATGTATTTGTTCAACTGTTTAAAATCTTTGATGACGGTGTCAATCGCATTGATAGTCCTATCCTCATTGATCGATTTGTTTATATAACGTGGCATTTCACACCATCAGGAATGAAAGAATATTTTGGCACAGATACTTTCGTCATTGAAGACGGAAAAATCGTTCTGCAGACGATTGCCTCGCCTCTCTATGACATTCGCACAATTACTTCATCAAAAAACTAATCGGAGATATTCATATGAAGAAATTAATGACTGTATTTTTTGCAGTTGGCTATTTGGTTCTACTCTTAAATTCATCTCGTTCATTTGCAAATACTTGGTGCCATGCGTTTTTAAAGGCAACGGACGGTTCAGTTCTACAACTTGACTATCAAGTGCAGCGAATAGGGCGAAACCGTGGGCCAGATATTTACGTGATGTCTAACCTTTACTTGCACGCGCAGAATGATGCTTTTGAGGGATCAGAGAATGTCTCAATGGTAATCATGAATCCCGTAAATGGGTCTACATCCGCTTCAAGTAAAGAGCTGAGCAAATTCTCCTTCAACGAGGGCCAGTTTACAGGCAATGCCAATGACATTGGAAATGGAAGGTTTGAGCCAGTAATCAGGTACGACTATCCAGGAGAAACATTCTACCTCGAAGTTGCCATTGTTGTTGACGGCATTTGGCTAAAAGATCCCATTTCAGGGACTTCGAACTTTAGTTTTAATCCAAATCAATACCAAAATATGTGTCCGAATCCTTTCTGATAGGAAATATTAAAGCAGATCATTTTACTAAAATGATCTGCTTTATTTTTTTGTAAGTTGTACCTATTTGTCAATCAACTATAGAAAGGTTTCGCTAGGTTGCCATATTGATAACAGCAATGAACATATATCTATATCAAAGCGTAATCCAATAGTAGCGCTTCAGAGGGCCATCAGGAGCCTGCAATTTTGTTTCACGCAATTCGCCGCCATTTTTTTCAATAATACGAATCGATGCAAAATTATTATCATTGCAGGTAATCAGAGCTTCTGTAATGCCAAGTGATTTTGCAACAGGAAGTGCCTGTGCGAACATCGAACTGGCAATTCCTTTCCCCCTGAAACTAGGGCGCGTATCGTAGCCAATATGCCCACCCATAATCTTTAGGTCCTCATTGAGTTTGTGACGAATCGCAATTCTACCTGCGTACTCTCCGTCCACAATTCCCCATAGCTCAGTCTGAGGAACTGGCGAGTCCTTCGTCCAATTCGTCATTTTAGAGTTTTCATCGTTTACGAATTTTTCAAAATTATTGGCGAGCTCAACTGGGTCAATATCCATCACCCAAGGCAATCCTTCTGCTTGGAATTCTCTAAGTGCAGCTAAAAAACTGACTTTGTATTCGAATGATGGTTTAACTAAAATGATTTTCAATGCCTCAACTCCAATTCACTAGGCCTTTTCCGAGTAGACTTAAATGGCT
>JAPLFV010000163.1:1549-9453 GCA_026390495.1 Pseudomonadota bacterium
AAAAGGTCCAAACTTTCAGTATCTCACGAAGGGCCTAGGCTTTGACCACGCCGTCTATTTTTGCGTTTAGGCAAGGCGAACAAAGATCGGCGCGAGGTAGTGTACTCAAATGTACATGACCGAGCTCCGATCGCAGTTCAACGAAGCATAAACCAAAAAGAGAAAAGTGGAGCCGATGTGACATCCACCCAGAAGAGGTTCTACAACTATCTGACGACGATGTCAGCAAATTATCCGTCATCTTCGCCGCTTACAAGTCATAAGCATACACCAATTTTACGCCAGCGTTGCACAACTTCAGTCTGAAACCCTTGTCGGGGTTGAAGAACGATTTTTCCGATTTTCTTCATGTGAAGAACCGTCCATCCTACATGCTTACTAAACGTGTAGTCGATAAGGTTGGATTCCAGTGTCAAAGCGAACCTCCAAAGTGTTGCTCACCAATGAGTGTCGGGTACTGAAACAGCTTCGTGAAGAGGCTGGCTTATCCATGCATGCGGCGGGACTTCGACTAAACGTTTCCAGTAGCATGATTTCGCAGATCGAGAACGATCGGGAGCGATTTCCAGACACTGCAAGACTGCAACCGATTCTTGATGCGTATGGCGGGTTGAAGGTGAAAAGCTTCTGGGAGCGGGTTAGGGTCTATAAACATCAGAGCTGTGCCATAGAGGAGTAGCATGATCTGGTTGAGCGTTTACAACGTCATCAGGCGGTTGTTGCATTGGCGGTTGTGAGAGCGATACTGGAGTTTGAAGGGTTCAAGTATTGAAGCAAAGTGTGCAACTAATCGCACACTCCCCAAGTCTTTGTAAAGCATAATCATGACTTATTCTGGACTAAAAAATTGCAAGTATATGTAATTACTTGATACAGTAAAGTATATCTAAATTTTTCGCTTTACTTTCCGATAGGGCTGATATAAGAATCGCGCAGGAGGCCACCGTGCTAAACATTGAATTCCTACAATCTAAAATAGACCAAAAGTTCTCCGGTAAGGTGATCGACTTCGCTAAAGCGGTCGGTGTATCCAAGCAAGCCGCGTATGACTGGTTGAACCAAAAGAGCAGTATTGAAGAGCGAAGGGTTTTTGACATAGCGTTTGCACTCGACCTTGATGAGGCAGAAACAGAAGCACTCATTGGGGTTCCACAGACCGTGCTGTGTTTTCGCAAGAAGGGCATGGACTCCGCTGATCCAGTGGTGCGCGAAAATAGCGTAAACCTGGCGAATACCTTCTTCAAGATTGACGCCTCATCTTACATCTTGAAGGATAGCTTTACGCTCGACGTGCGGGCTAGTGAACTTGGCACCATAGCTAAGCTCATCCGCCAGAATCTTCAAATTGATGCCAATATTCCGCTCACTTTTAAACTCCTGCTTTCGGAATTGAATCGGCACAATATTTGCGTATTTTTCATACCGTTTAGCCGACTAGGTTTGAGCTTAAGTAAATCAAGCAATCGCGAGGTCGCGTTCACCGCCCGAAAGGGTGATCGAATGCTGGTGTTCGTCGATACGGAGCGAACCAAGGATGAGGCAGTATTTGATATCTGCCACGAGCTGACCCATATTTTGCTTGGTCATGTTGACCCTAGCGAGGATGACGAGCGTCTCTGCAATAATTCTGCTCAAGAACTAGTTTATCCGAAGAAGTTCTTTGAGGCTCATCCCAATGAACTGGAAGTATTTTCCAACGCAACCAAGCACTCGTGGGCGCGAGTTTACGAGAAATTCGCCCAGTTGAGCCGAGACTTTGATTGGAGCCCTAAAGGACTAGCTCTCGCTCTAAGGGACTATGGTTTTATCGGAAAGTCGAGTCATGAATTCCGCAGGTTATTGACTTTGGAGAAAACCTTCGCCAAAGGCCGAAAAACTGTCGATGAACTGTTCTTTCAGCGATTTGATCCAAGTGCTTTGGACACTCTTGAAGCGTTCTTTAGCGATGACATCCAAAAGGACCCAGATATTTTCCGACCGATGATTGAACTTAAAGACGCAGCCGCGTTTGGGCATCTTTCAAGCCGAAAATTAGCTGAGATTCTTACTATTGAAGCCGGTGACGCAGATGAAATCGTGCGCTCATGGAGGAGTATGCACGACGAAAGTCAGGATGACTTAAATGACCCAAAAACCGAAGAGTAAACAATCATCGACGAGGCTCGTCATATGCGACTCCAACGTCATAATCATGATGTCCATCTTCAAGCCATCGGTGATGTTCAAGTGTAAGTATACGTTCGGAGAACTCGCCGTACACAAATCGGCAATCACCGAAATCGAGCGGTGGTTGCGACCTGACAGCAAGAAGCTGAAGAAGTTCGGTAAGCCGCTTATCGAAGATGCTCTTCGGTATTGTAGCTCCCTAGAGACCGATTTCCAGGAGCCAGCACTAGCAGAGCGGGAAAAGTACCATCGGATAATGTCGGGGCTAGAGAACGGCCTCTTAGCCGCAGAGAAGGGGATGCCCACGTCAACCGTAGACAAGGATCTCTTGCTCTATGCAAAGAAGCACAATGCAAGCCTTGCCACACAGGAGCAGACACTTAGATCTTTAGGGAGAAAAGTTATCGCGCATGATCGAATTCTGTCGTTTGAGGACCTTGTTGTCGATGCGATTCGGCAGAAGCTCCTCACCGAGAGCGAAGTCCGAAGCGACATCGATACATTGACGCGGATGGGCGAGAGCTTGAGAACGGATGGGCAGCATAAGATTGAGGCTGCTCTCAATCCGAGAAACGTGGTTAAAAAGACCTAATATAAGCTTGGAATCATCCAAGATGTGGTCACGACAATCGCAGAAAGAAAGGCTGAACAAATGCTTCCGAATTTCAGCAATTTGCAGAAAAAAATATCTCAAAAAATAACAGATTTAGTTAAGGAGAGAGTCCAGGAAAAAACCGGACAACTCAGTATTCCCAAATGCATCGTCCACGAGGGGGACAAACTTGGTGTTGCCTATGAAAATGGTGAGGAAGAAATTTCAGATCTCAAACTAATCGATGCCTCCGTCTTTATAACAAAAGAACAGCTACTCGAAGGAATAGATATTGTAAAGCAATCTATTGTCACTATCGCGGATCAGCTAGCTGACAAGCAAATGAAGATGTTGTTTCAAAAGTTGAAGGAAACAACAGAGAAATCGGGAAACGCCCTTGACGCGGGCGGCAGGAAATTTTCAGCAGATTTGTTATGTGAAATGCTTGAAAAAGTTGAAATTGACTTTTGCAATGGAATACCGCAGATGCCTTCGTTGGTCATGCATCCAGACATGATGAAAAATGCAAGTGAAGTCCTATTAGCTGCGGAAAGGGATCCAGAAATGCAACTAAGACATCGTGATATTTTGAAACGAAAAAAGGAAGAGTGGGATGCTAGAGAAAGTTCTAGAAAATTGGTTGACTAAGGCCGGTGAACGTTCATATCAGGTCCCTTTTTGTCAGATGCTATCAAGGAAAGGGCAGAGGGTAGTTCATTCAACCCGTCATTGCGCGATGGAAATGGGTAAGGACATTATCGCCATCGACAACGACAGTTGCTTGCATTTGTATCAGTTGAAGAGTCTCAAAGGAAAAAATCTTAGTTTGAGTGCATGGCGAAGCGAAATTCAGCCACAGATCTTTGATTTGATCATGGGGAAAGCTGTGCACCCATCTCTTCCAAAAGACACTTCTAAAGTTCGGCACTATTTGGTTTTGACTGGAGGGCTGCAAGAAGAAACAAGCCGAGCGATAGAGGATATGAATGCTACAATCTCTTCAGCATTTCCTGAAAGACGGCTTGAAGTCCTTGTTCTCGGTGATCTATTGGCGGAATTCAAAAAGAATCTTAAAGGTTTTGGGCCGAATGACCCTAAGAGTGCGAAAACTTACCTTGAAATATTCCTTAGCGATGGCTGCGGAAGCTTTCCTCTCAAACTATATTGCCATTTAGTCGAAGAGTGTTTTTCATTTTCTGAACGGCCATCAAACAGCGACTTTAAAGAAGCCGCAGCTACGGTTGCCGTAATCGCTGCATCAAGCATGTCTGAATTTTCATCCGCAAATAACTATTGGGCCGAGTTTCAAGGTTGGATTGCATTTACATCTAGTTTGATAGGCGCGGCGAAAAAACATCATATCGAAGAAAGAATCATAGAGAGCGAACTTAATAGCTCGTTAGCCGCGGCTTATCACGCACTCAAGAGCTTGGCGTTGGAAGCTCTAGATCGCAACGATATCTTAGAGGGCGATGTGATAGCTGACACTGTCATTCAAAAGCCAAAAATGACTTTGATCTGCGGTCTTCAAAGCCTACTTTTTATCTGGAGTAAAAGTCTCGGCGTATCTAATGATGAGTTGGAATACGATAGAATAGCTGAATACGTTGGTCGACATTCGGGATTCGATCTCTGGGGTGAAGCAGCGTTTCCTCAGTTATTTGCAATCGGTCTTTTATTTTCGAGAGTTGGAAAACCAGAAAAAGCGCAGAAATTGATGCAAGAGCTTTTGACGATTGTGATACAGAGAAGCAAAATAGGTTCAGAGACCCCGCTGGCGCCCCCATACTATCTTTTCGAGGAAATATTCCCTTATCTGCTCGGAATCAACATAGAACCCCTAGAGGACAAGTTCGATGGGTCCTCATATATTTTGCAAAGCCTGGTTTATCTACTTACCGAAATGGGCGATCGAGAATTACTTGAGAGGTTTTGGTCTGATATTACAAGGGTGCGATTGGACGAATTTGTTCCGGAATTTGAGTGGCAGTTCTATGATTGGACGGCCGAATCTGGAACCACGTTCTCACGAACAGTTGCAAAGACACAATCATGGGCTAAGCTGAAAGACCAGACAGCTAACTTACAGGCTTTTCCTGCGTTCGAGCAGAATCGAAGTTTTTTTTACTTGGCTCAATGGATCGTCTATCCGCACCGTATTGCGGCTTCCAATATGATGTCGCTGTGGAAAAATTTGTATTGTTCAGAATGAGCAAATTGCTTGCATGAAAATTTCGATGAGCAATTTAATTATGAAGAGGTGGCTAGGGCTTGTGTTTAATTTATAGGCACGAATGCCGCGCGGCAGGCAATTGCCGGAAGGATCTCGCTTTTCGGCGGTTAATGACCTTCAGTTGGTCCAAACTGTTGCGACAATGACTAGTTTAGATTGATACAAACAGACGAGTCTCGTAGTATTAATTCTTTGAGATTAAACTCTTTTTAATTGTTACTAGTTGCGTTCTAGATGGGATTTGATGAATTTGAAGTCTATTGAAATTTGCGCGGGCGGTGGCGGTCAAGCCCTTGGCTTGGAATTAGCAGGATTTGAACATGTAGCACTTGTTGAGAACGACAGCGCATGTTGTGAAACTCTCAGATTTAATCGTCCGCATTGGAATGTAGTCGAACAGAACGTCCAAGATTTTTCCGCTCGGCAATTTAAAGACGTCGATTTATTTGCTGGCGGCGTACCTTGTCCGCCATTTTCAGTAGCCGGAAAACAACTTGGACAGCAGGATGAGAGGGACTTATTTCAGGAAGCACTTCGGTTGATTGAGGAATGCGAGCCAAATGCAGTAATGCTAGAAAATGTGCGTGGTCTATTGGATCCAAAATTCTCAGAATATAGAAATGCAATCGCTAACAAACTTGGCGTATTAGGATATACCTGCGATTGGAAACTTCTGAATGCTAGCCAGTTCGGGGTTTCTCAACTGCGTCCTAGGGTGATTTTGATTGCTCTTCGCCCTGAAGTATCACGCCATTTTTCGTGGCCAGAACCTCATGGCACCCCGCCAAAGACCGTCGGTTCTTTACTTCTGGAGCAAATGAAATCTAGAGGCTGGACTGGAGCTGACCAATGGCGATTGATGGCTAACTCCATTGCACCGACGATAGTTGGAGGAAGCAAAAAGCACGGTGGCCCAGATTTAGGGCCTACCAGAGCTAGAAAGGCGTGGGCAGAATTAGGAGTGAATGGGTTAAGTCTTGCAAATGAAGCGCCCGATCCAAGTTTTGTAGGCTTACCAAGATTAACCGTAGACATGGTTTCCAGAATTCAGGGTTTTCCGCCTTCTTGGACGTTTGTCGGAAAGAAGACGAAAGCATATAGGCAAGTTGGAAACGCTTTTCCACCGCCAGTTGCTACAGCAATTGGAGTACAAATTGCCAAGGCACTCCTCGCTTCAAAAAGTTCCGTTTGCAAAGTACGACCCGCAACCATGCCGCATCTCGCTAAGGCTAATGAGTTAAGACAAGTATAGCGACTAGATTACGAGGCCTCTCGCCAATCAACATATGGCACTGCTTTTGGAATTTGGAATGGTTCGTTATGGTAAATCCATTTGATTGTGGATTTACCTTCTTTGGAGATCGTTCGCTTTTTATCTTGATTCTGACCCTCTGAGAGATTTTCTAGAGCGGCAAAAAATGTTCCAACAGAAATTTTTTGAGCGACCCAGTCAATTTTGACGACAAGACAAAAATGATTAACCGCCTCTCGGGGGATCATCCAGTTTTGTCCAACAGTGCATTTTACATCAAACTCCACGTCATCAATAATGCAGTCCTGAGTAGGACCACGAATTACTCCAAGTTTGTAGCGAAGAATGATTTCGACCTTTGTACCGATATATGTTTTCTCGGTCTTTTCGAGATCGCTAATACTTTTCCTGCTTGTCCTCACGGGATCGATCAATTCGATTACAGCCTTAACAATTTCGGTTGCAAGATCGCCGCAGTTGGAGAGCTGATTGAGGAGTTTGTTATGAAAAGTTTTGTGATTCAAGCTGCCTCCCGTTTGTTCTCATCAATCACTTCGGATGAAATCTACAAGTCTTAAGCAAACAGCGAATTTATAAATTTTTATCCCGTTATTTTAGATTGTTATAGGAGAGGCATCACTTCGCAAGACAAGCGTGCCTATTGAATTGAGATCCTTTGGCTTGGAATATCCATTGGGAAGTTCTAGTAATTGAACCTCGACCTAACTCACAGATTGAAGACGCAATCTTGACTTGCAAACCCCTTCGAGCCGTCGGCTATTACCGCGTTTCGCTCCTTCTCGGGCAGTCCCGTGAGCACCAGCGTGTTCCCGTTCAAGAGTTTGTGAAATACGATGGTTACACACCCTGGTCGGGGAGTACGAGGCTACCGGCGTCTCGGGTCCAAGGACAATCGCCCTGGACTGAATCAACTCCTAGCGGACACAAAGAAAGGCAAGTTTGACGTTGTGATCGTCGGGGCTTTGGATCGGCTGGCCCGCTACGCTCGAATGTTGCTTAACGTCGTCCATGACTTGGAAAGCGGCGGCGTTTTTCTCATTTCGCAGCGTTGAAAACATCAACTTCGCGGACGAACCTTGGAAAGTCGTTCCTGGCGATCCTGGGAGCCATTGGCTCATTGGAGCGGGCTACGATTGGGGAGACACCAGCGGATAAAACTCACGACGCGATTAGATGAGATTGACGGGATGCACAAAGCAGGAAATCTGGCAGAAGCAGAGTACTTAGCGATCCGAGGGATTAGTGAAAAGGTTATAGAGAAGCTCGATATAGATCAGCATAATCAGCGGAGGGACCTTCGGCAAAATTTCGACGACAGAACCTCGATCATCGAAACACTTTATTTAGCTAGTCGTTGCGTGCGTTTATCTAATAAAAACACCAAGCGAACCGAGCTTTCTAAAATTTGCTTATCGAACATTTTTTTTGAAGGGGAGAACCCATCGATATTCTTACAAGAAATCGTTCGATGTCCTTGCAGATTTACCGGAGGGTCCCCATTGGTGGACACGCTTGACACCAATTCGAACCACCTCAGAAGTCCCCATTGAGTTCTCCGTATTTGTCAGTGAACCCTTCCGCTACCAAGAAATTAGCATAAAGGTACAAGACCTCCAAAAGCTTGGTATGAACTGCCATCA
>JAPLFV010000419.1 GCA_026390495.1 Pseudomonadota bacterium
ATACATTAAAAAGATCCACTCTACTTCTAACTCTTGCAATTTCTTTGACTGCATGCGCAGCAAATCAAAGTCACATTCAATCCAAGTCAAACCAAGTGGATGATCGATCCTCGGAAGATATATTGACACCCTACACTCAGCCGATGCTTAGGTTATGGAGAGGATTTAAGCAGAACGACGTGAATGCAAATGAATTCAAAGAAAAGGTCAATGCGAAGCTCATTCCCGCTTTGGCTGAAATAGGGCCGAGTAAAGGTTTGACAGCATACATTCCTGCCCTTCTTCCAGCGTTAAAGCCGAACAACCTGCCAGATGAGATTGCACTAATCGCATACTCGTCTGCGACTGAGTATCAAACGATTCGCTCAACGCCAAAAGGATCTTTGTATGGGCCTCTTCATTTCGAAGATGGATTATTTGCAAAGGAATTGGATCTCGATCGCAAGAGCACAAGCAGCGTTGCAGAGCCCTGGAATCAAGACGCCAAGATTGGAAACGCGTATGCATTGGGCCCGGTCAACCTCAATTGGCAGAAATTTAATCCGGCTTTGAAAATAATCCTAACTGGCGCCTCCAAAGAAGAAGAGCAATTACTTGTTGCAAAAGAAATAATATCGAATCTTCAAAATGACATAAATACAAAGCACATCAATGGCGCCATCGTCTTAGTAGAAAAGACTTACATTATTCTTCTTTCATCTAGCGCTCCGTCAACAGGAGTTGCCGGTAAACTCGAGCAAATAGATTTACCCATACGCAAAACATCATTTCTGGAAACAAAACTCGAGTTCAATGAAGGCGTCAATGTCCAGTTTGATCAGTCTCTAGTACGATAACCATATCTATTTGCAAACCCCGAACTGCAGCACCTCTGCACCAACCGGATCTACGGGCCGTGTAAAATTTCTACCTAGGCTTCCACAAGGCTCCATAAGTATCATTTCATAAATGAGAGAATCATCCGCAAGTCTTCTAAAGTAACTGACCAAGGGCAGCCCAGCGCAATGTCAACCTGTGCTGCCCGATATTCCAGATCCAATCGAATCTATACCAGCTGACTTTGGCTTACGAATGGAGTGAACAAAAATTACAAATAATTAATGATTCCGACTCCTCAAGACGAGAATCAGTCTCAACATTCTTCTAATATGTTGCACCAATCAAAAATACCGGATTGAATCGAAGATTTGCGCAATACAAAGAAATGCTTGTGCGAACTTCAAGTGTCACAATACTAAGTCGCGGTTAATCAGAATTCATAAATGTACCTAAAACTGCACAGGTTTCAGCGACAACTTCGCCCAATATCGCGATTGAAGCATTTACATCTCCGGGTACATCCAATCCATGATCAGCACCATCGATGACTTTGACGATCTTTCCAGACTCTTGCAAAATACGATCTAATTGAACGGAGTAACATGGATCCAGAGACCCAATAATGTGAAGACTACTAGCATCACACGCCAGCATCGTTTCAAAACTTTCATGATTATTCCAAAGTGGAGTGAGCCAAATGGAACCTGACACTAAAGTCAAATCAACTTTCTGATTCGACGACTTCATAACATCAGCCATAAACTTAGTTCCAAGTGATTTTCCCATAAAGGCAATCTTAGAGTAACGACTAAAATGGCATGCTGCGGCGATTAGATCTTCTATTGAATTCAAAGTCTCTTCATATCGCCTCTGCCTGTCTTTGGTATCTATTCCTTTAAAATTGTAGTTTAAAGATAAAGTATCCATCCCCAAGTCCAAGCAATGATTCATCGGATAATACAAAAGAGGCATATCCGTTCGATAGCCGGCACCCGGAAAAAAAATGACTAAGGCACCTGATTCGCAGCGTGGTCTTTGTTCATCCAGTGAGCCCTGTTCTTTGTTAAGTCTAATCTGATCAAAACATAGATATTCATATTCTAAAGGTGGAATCTTGA
>JAPLFV010000358.1 GCA_026390495.1 Pseudomonadota bacterium
CGACCGTGTTCGATTTTATTTTTTTGAGGTCGCAGATTGGATAAATTTTTTTTGAATAATTAATTTCTGAAGTCAATTTAGAATCATAAATGGAAATTGTTTTGATTCTCCCGTAGTGGTTCGAGTCCTAGTTGCTAGGCAGATCCACCCTTACACTTGCAGATTCCCAGGTACGGCCGCCACAGGATTGAAACCAGTTTTTAACTTAATAAAGTTGTGTGGTTAGAAATCACTTGCCAAATGTTTATTAGTTCGATAAACAATTAGAACAATGTTTGGTATTTAACCTGAATTTAATCTATAGACTTATTCTAGTGTGATAACAAGTCAATACTATGGGGAGTATCGTTAATTATGAATCTGACGTCAAAAAGCCGGTATGCGCTGAAAATAATGATGGATTTAGCCCACTATAGTCATCAGCCTCTCGTTCGTCGTGGAGATATTGCAAACCGCCAAGGCATACCGACGGATTATCTAGATCAGATCATGATTCGCTTGAGAGCTGGCAAATTGGTTGAAAGCACAAGGGGCCGCAGTGGAGGGTATCGACTGGCGCGACCCGCAAATGAAATTACCATGTGGGATCTATTTAGTTCGGTTGAAGAATCTATGATCCCTGTTGAATGCATTTCGACGGGTCATGCATGCGATTTTGCTGGTAGCTGTGTTTCAAAAAATGCGTGGGTTGATATTTTTGGAGCTCTTCGGGATTCTCTTGGGAAGATCACATTGCAGTCTCTAGCCTCAAGCTGGGCAAGTGATCATCAAGCTTGCCCTGCGGGAGGAATTCGGGAGTGCAAAGGTGGAGGAAAGGGAGAGGATTTAACTGGTTTCAATCAATTAAAATCCGAGATCTCACATTCGCTTACAGAAATACGGTAAATCATGGCAGAGATTGTTAAAGAGTCCTTATCAGATCGTGAATATAAATATGGTTTTGAAACTCATATTGAAACGGAAGATTTTCCAAAGGGATTAAATGAAGACATTATTCATTTGATCGCTGATAAACGAAATGATCCCGACTTTGTTAGAGAGTTTCGTATCAAGGCGTTTCGATATTGGCTTACTTTGACCGAGCCAAATTGGGCCCACGTCACATATCCACCAATTGATTTTCAAGACCTTCGATATTTTTCGGCCCCAAAACAAAAAAGTGATTCAACTGCAAAAAAATCTCTCGACGATATAGATCCAGAACTCCTAGAAACATTCAATAAGCTGGGTATATCTCTTTCGGAACAAAAACGACTCACAGGCGTTGCCATTGACGCCGTATTTGACTCCGTGTCTGTTGGCACAACGCATCAAGAGGAGCTGGCAGCAGTCGGCGTGATTTTTTGTTCCTTGTCTGAAGCAATTCAGAACCACCCAGATCTCGTAAAAAAATATATGGGAAGCGTCGTACCATATAAAGATAACTATTATGCCGATTTATCGACCTATTTTAGGATCAACGCCAAAGAGACGGGGCAGTTTGAAAGAACGCTGATCATTGCAGAGGAAGGTAGCTTCGTATCTTATTTGGAAGGTTGCACAGCTCCAATGCGTGACGAAAATCAATTGCATGCAGCTGTGGTTGAACTAATTGCCCATGAGCGATCTGAGATTAAATATTCGACTGTGCAGAATTGGTATGCCGGGGACAAAGAAGGCCGTGGTGGGATCTATAACTTTGTAACCAAACGTGGACTATGTTTGGGATATAAGTCAAAAATTTCTTGGACTCAGGTGGAAACTGGCTCTTCTATAACGTGGAAATATCCCAGCGTTATATTGAAGGGTGATGATTCCGTCGGAGAATTCTATTCCGTCGCTTTGACTAATAATCGAATGCAAGCCGACACGGGCACAAAGATGATTCATATCGGCAAGAATTCGTCGTCTCGAATAGTGTCAAAGGGCATTTCGTGTGATCAATCCATAAATAGCTACCGCGGACAAGTGAAGATTCTACCATCTGCGGATGGTGCCCGAAAATAATTCAGCAATCGTAGAGCACGAAGCAACGACATCAAAGATATCAGCTGATCAAATCTTCTATTTGAAAAGCCGGGGTATTGATGATGAAGGGGCTATTAGCTTATTACTCCATGGTTTTTGTAAGGATGTGTTTAAAACCTTGCCCTTGGAGTTCTCTATCGAGGCGGTAAAATTGCTTGAAATGAAGCTAGAGGGCAGCGTTGGCTGACCTTATGAATTAAAGTCATTGTTTGTTACTTATTTTCCTATTTTATTTTGATGGACGCATTACCGAGGTTTAAAGAAATGTTAGATATTCAAAATTTACATGCATCGGTTGAAGGTAAAGAAATATTAAAAGGGCTAAACCTTCATGTGAATGAAGGGGAGATCCATGCAATCATGGGCCCGAATGGATCCGGTAAAAGTACGCTGTCGAAAGTGCTTGCGGGACATCCTAGTTATAATGTGACCTCTGGAACTGCCGACCTGGAAGTCAATCTTCGGCCTCGAAACTTGCTTGAAATGGCGCCAGAAGAGCGTGCTCGAAATGGAATTTTTCTTGCCTATCAATACCCTGTCGAAATTCCAGGAGTTCCTAATAAAGTGTTTTTGAGAGCTGCCTTTAATTCAATTTGTAAATTTCAAGGCGCAAAAGAAGTCAATGAAGACGAGTTTGAGCTAATCTTGAAAGAGAAATGTAAGCTACTGGAATTGCCTACCGGTGATGATGATCGATTCGTAAACCGCGAAGTAAATGTATCACTTTCCGGCGGTGAGAAGAAACGCAATGAAATATTGCAGATGGCGATCTTGAATCCTCGACTCGCGTTTCTAGATGAAACGGATTCTGGACTGGACGTCGATTCATTGAAGATCGTTGCTGAAGGGATTAATCGACTTCGAAACAAGCATAATGCAATTGTGCTTGTAACCCACTATCAAAGACTTTTGGATTACATAATTCCCGATTTTGTTCATGTATTGTATCAAGGTAAGATTATTCGTACCGGCGATAGAAATTTAGCAAAAGATATTGAGAGTAGGGGATATGATTGGCTGATTAAGGAGTTGCAATGACTTCAATGATTGGGATTCAAGACTCCTATGCGGTATTGAAATCGCGATTGACGGCTCTAGCTCCCGCGGCTTTGTTGCGTAGAGATGCTGCAATTCAGTCTGCCGTTCAACGAGGATTTCCTAACACTAGAGACGAGGATTGGAAGTACACTAGTTTAAGAGATTTTTTGAATCAGGAATTTAAAGTTGCAGCAAAACCACCACTAACCGAAACGTCTCAGTTCGATATTGTTGAGCTTCAAAAGTCACTGATTTCAGGTGGCATTCACTTGGTATTCATTGATGGAGAATTGAGCCTGGGTCTTTCTGATACCAGAAAGGCTGGGGAAAAAGTATCCTTTAAGACCCTGTTTGATGCAGAGAGCACAGATGACGCGAAGTGGGCTCATTTTGATTCCATGAGTGGCAGTGAGAATGTTTTTTCGAAGCTTGCCATTGGCCTTTCCATTCACGGAGTCTGTATAAAGGTTCCAAATCGACAAGAGGTCGATGAGCCGATTCATATTCTTCATATTGTAACTCCGGCATGGCAAGGATTTTCACATTCTCAACGAGTCGTGATTGAGGTAGGTCGACTGTCTCAGCTGACCGTAGTGGAAGAATTCTGCACCATTGGACCAACAAAATGTCACTTGAACTCTTTGACTCAACTCGTTGTCGAAGAAGGTGCGTACGCAGGATATTATCGCATTGATCGCTCTTCTGATTGTGTTTATCAAACAGGTCAGGTTTCGGTTACATTGGAGAGGGATGCACACGTTGACACCTTTTCATTGGCCTGTGGATCGAGATTAAATCGGGTAAATTTAGATGTCGTTTTTGAAGCTCAAGGGGGAGAATGTGCCCTCAATGGCCTATATCTACTTCATAGTGATAACCAGGTGGTTGATCACCACACAAAGGTAGTTCACGCAGCTCCTAACTGTATTTCGAGACAAGTTTATAAGGGGATTTTAGCTGGTAAGTCTAAAGCTGTTTTTAATGGAAAGATTTTGATTCAAAGGGGAGCCACACAGTCGGAGGCCTACCAGTCAAATAAAAATTTACTTCTTTCTAATGAAAGTGAAGTTGATACTAAACCAGAACTGCAAATTGATAATGATGATGTAAAGGCCTCTCACGGAGCAACGGTAGGTTCAATAGATCAACAAGAGCTATTTTACTTGCAAAAGGCCCAGTCGATCTTATGCAAAGGGTTTGCTAATGACGTCGCATTGAAATGTCAAAATCGTGCAGTCAAAAGGCTGCTTGAAGAACGCATTGATTATTGGTTTAGACATAAACCGTTAAATGAAAGTTTGGGGCATTAGAATAGCAATGGTCGATTCCAAGAGAAAATATTCAAACTCAGATGGAACTCTAAATATTCAGAGTTTGCGTTCAGATTTTCCTGTTTTAAGCAGAAGTATTCGTGGGAAGAAGCTTGTGTATTTAGATAATGCTGCGACAGCCCTTAAACCACTTCGCGTCATAGAATCATTAGAGCGTTATTACCGGCAGGGAACTGCAAATATTCATCGGGGAGTTCATTTATTGAGTGAAGAGGCGACGACTGCTTACGAGCAGGTTCGCGACATCGTTGCTCAGTTTGTCCAAGCATCGGATCAGAAAGAAATCATATTTACGTCAGGAACAACAGCCGGTATCAATTTAGTTGCAATGTCGTTTGTGAAACCTATGTTAAGTCCCGGCGATGAAATCTTAATTTCATATCTTGAACATCACGCAAATATAGTGCCATGGCAAATGCTCTGTGAGCAGACCGGCGCGAAATTAAAGATCATGCCGATTTCTGAATCGGGAGACATTGATATGGATCAATGTCAGGCTATGATTAATTCAAAAACGAAATTTATGAGTGTTTCTTGGGTTTCAAATGCCATCGGTACTGTCAATCCAATTGACGACATCGTTCGATTGGCCAATGGAGCTAATATTCCAATCTTGGTGGATGCTGCTCAGGCGGTTGCACATTTTCCGGTGAATTTGCAGCGTCTGAAAGCCGATTTTCTCGTATTTTCAGGCCATAAACTGTTTGGTCCAACAGGAGTTGGAGTGCTTTTTGGCAGGACTCATCACCTAGAATCCATGCGACCGATTTTTGGCGGTGGCGATATGATTAAGACTGTTTCCTTTGAAAAGACAGTTTATGCAGATATTCCCGCTCGATTTGAAGCCGGTACGCCTCCAATCGCCGATGTTATTGCTCTCGGTGAAGCAATAAAATTTGTGACGGATGATATAGGTTTTGATCGCATTGCAATCTACGAGGATCATCTATTAAAGTTGGCGACTACGGCGTTGCGTGCCGTCTCAGGTCTGAGGATTATTGGAAATGCTAAGATAAAGGTGCCTGTGGTCAGTTTTATATTGGACAATATTCATGCACACGATATTGGTTCAATCTTAGATCAACATGGCGTTGCTGTTAGAACAGGGCATCACTGTGCCGAGCCGCTACTTAAGTTCTTTGGGGTTCCAGCAACCGCTCGGGCCAGTTTTTCGATTATTAATGATGAACAAGATGTAGAAGCACTTGTGAGGAGCCTTTTGAAGGCAAAGGAACTGTTTGCCTAATGTCAGCTTCAGAATTATATCAACGAGTCATTTTGGATCACAATCGTAATCCTAGAAACTATGGAGAGCTGACGCAATTTGATTATTTTGCAAGGGGCTTCAATCCAATTTGTGGTGACCGACTGACAGTTTTTTTTTCTGTGGAAAATCGAGGTGGAAACGAACTCCAAGAAATTGAGGCCTTTCGGAGCCACGAAATTCTTTCTCAGATGAGATTTATTTCAAATTCTTGTGCTCTTTGCAGGGCAAGTGCAAGTATCATGACTGAGGTGCTAACTGGCAACCCGATTGGCAAATGTCTCAATATTTTTCAAGATTTTATGGATTTTATTCAAACTGAGGCGAGAGACGAAGTTAAAGAACCAATTGGAGACTTGAAGGCATTTAGTGAAATTTATAGATTCCCTGCGCGACGAAAATGTGTTTCGCTACCTTGGAAAACATTTGTAGCAGCGTTGAACCAGCATCATGATGTCACTACCGAAGAGTCAAATTATTCCGATCAGGGAAAGGGAACGATAAAATGAGTTTACGAGTCATTACCCAATCAACACCCAATCCTAATGCTTTAAAGTTCATAGTTGCCAAGGACGTAAAAAAATCAGGAAAGGTGACATTTACCCATCCAGCAGAGTGCCTTCACGTTCCTCTGGCCACCAATATTTTGGGTTTGCCGAATGTGACGGCAGTGCATCTTTTTGAGAATGTTGTTACAGTAACTCAAGATGGAATGGGGGATTGGCCCCTATTGGAATCTGAAGTCATTGAGGCTCTTAAGACCTGTGTTCCGTCGCACGATCCAGAGTTTGAGTCATTTGAATCAGACGTCGATGATACGAATTGGTCTGATGATCGAAAGAAATTGGAAGAAATCCTTGAAAGAGAAATACGCCCAGGGTTACAAGCCGATGGGGGGGATTTACGTGTATTGGAACTTGATGGAAACATTGTGACCGTTCAATATGAAGGCGCTTGTGGAAGTTGTCCAAGTTCTAGGGTTGGTACCTTACAGGGTATTGAGTCTATCTTGAGGCATGAGTTTCATCCGGATGTACAGGTCGTGACGGTTTGAATCATCGTCGGTTCGTCTGAACTTAGGCGGGCATTTACACATGAGATCATCAAGTTGCAAGTACCCCATGTCATTGAATATAGTTGATGAAATTTGCGCCTAGACGTGTTATTGGACCTCCTCTAGTGAGGAAGGTCGTCTACGACGTTTGGCGTAACTTAAAAGTCTTTAAATTCAGGACTTTTTAGAGAATGAATTCAGTTTTAAGCTATTGAATTCCAATATTAAAACAAAGCTATAGAGGCGAAAATGAAAAGAATTGAACCAATCGGTGATTTTAAATTGGTAGGGTTTAATAATTTAACTAAGGCTTTGAGTTTTAATCTTTATGACTTTTGTGTGGCTCGTAATGAATCAGAGCGCAGGAGCTATGTTCAATACATTGCCGAAAGATATAATGCAAAAAGAGTCACCGGAATTTTAAAAGGTATTTGCGATATTATCGAAGCCAATGTGCTAGCCGTAAGTGATCAGGATTATGAGCCATGGGGGTCAAGTTCCATGGTGTTGATGAGTGATATTGCTGGTGGAGGTGCGAGCCCGGACGTGCCCGCATTTAAGGCGATGCATTTAGATAAAAGCCATATTTGTGCACACACCTATCCTGATTTTCACGGTGGAGGAAAGATTTGTAGCTTTAGAATCGATATTGATATTGCGACCTGTGGTGAGATCACTCCATTGCGGGCACTAAATTACATGTTGGAGCACTTTGACAATGATGTGGTTGTTATCGACTATGTCGTGCGAGGATTTACTAGGGATAGCGAAGGTCGTCGCGTTTTTAGAGATCATGCAGTTAACAGTATCCAGGACTTTATAGATCCGACTGCCTTAAAGGACTACCATTGCATAGATTTGTCATTACAATCTGAAAATATCTGGCAAACAAAGATGCTGAGATTAAATCAAGATATCCAGACTTATTTTCCTAGTCCTGTAAATCCCAAAGATCCTGAAGTTTTAGAGCATATGTCGATGATTAATCGAGAAATGCGTGGAGTTTTACATAATTGGCCTGAGTAATTGCCTTTTTTAGTCGTCAATGTTTTAATAGGGACAAGTTTTTTCTGCGGTATGCGTGTGATAAAGTCTTGTATAGGGAGTCTCACAAATGGGAAGTTTCTCGCTCATCCATTGGATTATCGTTTTAGTCGTTGTTTTGCTACTGTTTGGCCCAAAGCGTTTGCCTGATTTAGCAAAAGGAGTCGGCGAGGCTATTCGTGAGTTTAAGAAAGCCGTTAATTCCCCTGATTCCCAGAAGCAATTACCGCCCAATGACAAGGACGATGAAAATAAGAAAATGTAGCGGAGATGGCGATCGAAAGAGGTCATTGATTTATTGGATAGCCAAATTTTTTGGCTTTAGAAGAACGCCTTCATTAAAATTTAAACATTAATCGTGGATTTGTATTTTTCTATATATCTCAATAGATGGCGTGCTCTAGCCGTGTGCTGCCATTGAGCAGCGTCCTCCTTTGCAGTCCTTTAAGTGGAATCGCTAGAATTTTGATAGTCAATCGAAAGCCAATTTAAAGGTTTCTTTTTTTGATCTTTTAGCACGTGATTGCTGAATCATAGACCTGGATTATAGCGATGAATATTTAGGGGTAGGAGAGCCTAAGCGGATAGCGCTTTTGAGACTTAGCCGAGAAACCTATTTTGCTCCTAAATTGAAGCCTTCAATACTTTCTCATTTAATATAAGTAAACCTCTGAACCAATCTTGAAAGTCTTGTGTTTCAGCTTCCTGACTAGAATGGGCACAAAATATAATTCATCTTCTTGTTAAATTTTCACCTTCTAATCTTGACTCTGACGGTTCACCTTTGTGTAATCGA
>JAPLFV010000262.1:0-3561 GCA_026390495.1 Pseudomonadota bacterium
TTTTATCGTCGCCATGGCCATGAAACGTTCGAGTAGGCGAAAATTCCCCCAATTTGTGTCCAACCATTTGTTCATTAACTTGCACTGTCACAAATTTATTACCATTGTGAACCGCAAAGGTTAATCCTACAAAGTCAGGATGAATAGTTGAGCGCCTACTCCAAGTTTTTATTGGCTTACGGTCTTTCCGCGCTTGCTCCGCTTTTTTAAATAAGTAGGCATCAACAAAAGGACCTTTTTTTAAAGAACGTGCCATCTAACTCTCTCCCTATTTTTGTCTTCGATCTCGAATAATATTAACAGTCGTTCTCTTGTTTTTTCTAGTCTTGTAGCCCTTAGTCGGCTGGGCCCAAGGAGAAACGGGATGTTTACCACCCTTACTCCGTCCTTCACCACCACCATGGGGATGGTCAACAGGGTTCATGGTACAACCACGAACTGTTGGGCGAATGCCCAACCACCTGCTACGACCAGCTTTACCTATTGTTTCGTTAAAATGATCCTTATTCCCAACTTGGCCAATTGTTGCACAACACACCTCAGGAACTCTTCGCATTTCCCCACTAGGCATTCTAAGCTGTGCATATCCATCAACTCGGCCCATTAGCTGAGCATAAGTTCCTGCGGACCTAGCCATTTGGCCGCCCTTACCTGGTCGCATTTCAATATTATGCACAAATGTACCAACAGGAATTGACTGCAAAGTCATTGCATTACCAATTTTAACGTCTGCAGTCTTCGCAGCAACTATAGTGTCACCCTTTCGCAATCCATCTGGGCACAATATATATCGTCGCTCTCCGTCAGAATATAAAATTCTGGCGATAAAAGCACTCCTGTTAGGATCGTATTCAAGAAATTCTACTTTTCCAGCTACGTCCAGCTTGTTTCGCTTCCAGTCAATAATTCTATAGTTTTGCCTTACACCGCCACCTTGATGGCGTACGGTTATTCTACCTGTATTATTTCTTCCGCTTGATTCAGTCTTAGCTTCAAGTAAAGGCGAAAATGGAGCCACCTTATCCAAAACTGAATAATCAACAACCGAGGCACCACGCCTACCAGGGGTAGTTGGTTTGTAAATTTTAATTGCCATTTTAACCCTTTCCTAAATCATCAAATCAATCATCAGCCAATAAAACATTAGAAAAACCGTTATTCCTCGAACAGGGGCAATTTCACGCCGTCAGGCAGAGAAACGAATGCCTTTTTAAAATTACTGGTTTTTGTCTCGTGGATGCCTTTGCGCTTAATCTTACCTCGAACAATCATCGTTCTTACCTTCAACCCTTTTACGCCATACATTTTAAACAATGCATCTTTGATTTGGTTTTTCGAAGCGCTTGAGTCAACTACAAAGGTATACTTATTTAAAGACTCTCTATTAGAGGTCGCCTTTTCAGACATCACAGCCTTTTTTAAAACGTGTAGAGAATCCATTTAAATCACCTCTCCAAATCTTGCATTTAACGCTACCAACGCGGCTTGTGTTAAAATGACATTTTCCGAATCTAATACGTCATAGGCATTAACATCTTTTGCCGAAACTGAATTCACGCCATATATATTTCGACAAGATTTAAATAAGTAATCATTTCCTTCGGCGTCTATTAGAAGGCTCTTTTTGCCACCAAAGGTTGCCACTACTTTAGATATACTCTTTGTTGAATAAGAACTTAGTCCAAATGTAGTTACTAGCGAAATGTTCCCAGTCTTAAACCTGTTGGATAAGACTACGGCCAGCGCTTGTTGCTTAATCGCTTTGTTGATTTTCTCGTTATAATCGCGAGGCTGAGGACCGTGTGATACGCCTCCACCAGGATTCAGTGGCGACCTTGAAGACCCTTGCCTTGCCTCGCCAGTTCCCTTTTGCTTGAAAGGCTTCTTTCCACCCCCGGAAACCATAGCTTTAGTTTTTGTTGCATGGGTTCCTTGCCTGGCATTTGCTCTGTAGGCTTTAGCTACCGTATGCAGCAAGTGTTCATTCATTGGCAACCCAAAAATGTTTGACGCTAGGTTTACTTTTGTAGAACCCTGGCCTTTACCATCTTTTAAAATAATATCCATACTTTAACCTCTTAATATTTCTTACTAGTGAGCTACTTGCTTTTTATAGAGGGATTCAGAAGAAGATAACCATTCCTATGTCCCGGTACTGCGCCCTTCAATGCTACAAGGCTATGATCAGAATCCAAATCTACAACCCCTAGATTCTGTATAGTGACTTGTTCAACCCCATAATGCCCTGGTACAGGTTTACCATGAAAGACTCTACCGGGAGTGGTTCTTGTTCCAAGAGAACCTGGACGTCGATGAAAACGAGAACCGTGGGACATTCGACCACAGGCTGTGTCCCACCTTTTGACTGAGCCTGTAAACCCACGGCCTTTGGTGATTCCAGTCACATCGACTGACATAACGCCCTTCAACACCTCTGTATCTAAGATCCGACCTACTTCCAGGCTAGCTGCTTCATTGTCTAATCTAACTTCCACGAATCTTGAAAAATTATCCTCTATTCCATTTTTTCGTAGGCGGCCTATATCCGGCTTACACAACCCTTTTTCCTTCTTTTCAAAATAACCAATTTGATAAGCATCATAACCATCACGACTTTTAGATAGAACTTTGGTTATTTTTTGCTTTTCAATTTGCAAAAGAGTCACAGCAATCATCTGTCCTTTGCCATCGATCATCCGAGTCATTCCAATTTTTTTTGCCACTATGCCTTTTACGTTCGTCATTTCTGAACCTGTCATTATGTTAGGTTAAGTTCCAAAAAGTTATTTCTTAACAATTAGTTTAATATCTACGTCTACGCCGGATGCTAGATCTAGCTTCATTAAAGCATCAATGGTTGGTTGCTTTGCTTCTAGAATATCCATCATGCGCTTATGTGTTCGAACTTCAAATTGTTCGCGGGATTTTTTATCTACGTGAGGGCTTCGTAGGACTGTATACCTGCTAATAGCAGTAGGAAGAGGAATTGGACCGGCGATTTTTGCACCCGTTCTTTTAGCTCTTTCAACGATATCAGCAGCCGCATTATCGAGAAGTTTATGATCATACCCGCGCAATCTAATTCTGATGTTTTGATTTTCCATTTATTTCACCTGCATATGCTTTGTGATTTGGTGCACAATCATTTTTCTATGCAGGCATGCCGATGCTTTTCAAATTGCATTAGCTAATGGCAGAGGCTTGAGAAACAGGCTTGCCTGATAAGAAGACGGGTATGTAACCTTTGATGGTCGCATTTGTCAACATGAAACATTTCAATTTCGAAAAGTTTTCTGAGTTTGACACCTGATGTTGTTTAAAAGAGCTTGAAAATGTTGATTTGCCTTGCCGCGAGATGGGAACTATTCTCCAACCTTTGGTGCCCTTTGATCGCAAACCTTCTGTTTGCTAGGAAATCCAAGATTAAAGGCAAGGTAGCTAGCTGAATAGGAATTTAATAGCAATGGCCGATATGAATTAATTCGGTTATTTCGGTTGGTTGCTGCGGACCAAGACAGTTTTTTTGCTGATTTATTGAATGGAGAAGATTTCTCAGTCTAA
>JAPLFV010000262.1:3598-3987 GCA_026390495.1 Pseudomonadota bacterium
ATTTTGACTAAAGCAACTTTCTCTTTCATTTCAGTTCGATGGAGCAACGGAGAATGGGAGTAAAGAGGAGGATACGAAAAGAATGTGACCCACAATTAAGGGAAGAGCCCAACTAGAACTCCAAATAGCGGGAATCGTCTGAGAATGGAAGCCTAGGCTGTACCAATATTTTACACTATTTACCTAATAACGCTTTTTAGAGCGCAATTATTTTAGAGACTTACCGTCGGCACTAAGTTTGCATGGGTAGAGGATCAGCATTGATCCTGACTGATTACCGCCCCAACCACCAAGTGCCCTAACATCATTAAAGGAAACTAAAATGACTGCCGCAGTAAAAATTGTCCTCGTAGCTCAAATCGACGAATACATTGTGGAAGAGATTTCAG
>JAPLFV010000216.1 GCA_026390495.1 Pseudomonadota bacterium
AAAAGGTATGCTAACTCAAAAAAATTTAGAGAGATGTATTTTGCCCAGAAAAAATATGTGACAACTTCCTTGCTTGTTTTGACCATGCTTTCGTCAACCAGTGCCAATTGCGAGAAGTCCAATTTATCATTCCCAACGACTACAAAAGCCGCACTTGTAGATCATAAAAATACTTACAATCCGCGTCCTGAAAGAGGAGCTCATTTGCACGTGGTAGTCACGCCACCTGAAAAGAGAGGAAAAGAGGGAAAGGTTTTAGTTGAAGTTTACAATAGGGGCAAGATACATATTGCTTCTGCCGCGTTTGATTTGACGATCGCCAATCAAGGGGGCCTTGAAATCAAATCAAGTATTCAAGCAACCGACGTAAAGCCAAACTACAGTGGTTTACAATGGATTTCGATTCCTCCGATACGTGGAAAATTTCCAATCGCCACAGCGGCAAGACTCACAAATTTACGGATTGTAGATACCTCTGCTCAAGAGATTCAGATGAAAGTGTTTCTAGATATGGTTAAACGATAGTTCTATTCCAGTGATCTAGCATTTAGTCAGCGACCAGCGTGTGCCTTAGCAAGTCGAGAGTACATGGCATAATATTCACTATTGTCGCCACCCAAAGTTTCCAATTGATTTGCCATTTGATAAGCTCGTTCGAAGTGATTGATATTTAGATATCGTTCAAAAAGCAATCGCACCCATTCCCTTTTGAACAAGACGGGAACGTCATCAATCGGAAACATCAAATAGCCATTTAGATTCTCTACTAGAATATTTTTATCTGAGCGCAATTTTAGATAATTGAAAATCCAAAATTGATTTTCTGGTGCAACTCCAGGAATAGATCGAAATCCCCCAAGATAGCGCCTCCACTCTGTCCAAAGGTCTCCCACCGGAAGTCTATTATCTATCTCCAGGCGAGCCAACACCTGTCTTTGCAATTGTTCTCCAATGATTTTGAATTTACGATCAGACTGCAATTCATTCAATATGCGAACTGACTCATCCCGGCGCATGGCCAGGACTAGTAAATCGCTTTCCAGAATACCAAGCTCGACGTCCTCAATCACCTGAATAGGACTTGATCGATTCTTTGAAATGAGTTCCAACCAAGTTTCTAATGCCAAAGGGGTCAGAGCACGTTCTTTGGACTGTTTTAGAATTTGTTCTTTCCAATAACTAAAGAGACTGGAACGACTATTATCTTCTAAACGCACCTGCCATTGTCGGTATTGTGTAGGGTCCCATCCCATCGGCTGCCTCAAACGAACAGTCCAGCCGAGTTCTCGATCTTGAGCGTAATCAGACCTTGTATGAGGACAGACCTCTTTGAAAACTCCAGGAGCGCGCAATACTCGCTCCACCTGTAGATTCTCTTCGTTTGGATAATTTTTTTTCAAGAATACTTGCCATAAATCAATCCAAGCACCAATAGACTTTCCGGTCGTAGTTTCAAAAGACTGGCCACTATATATTTTCTTTACGGCATTCGGCGGAGAGGTCATCATTACAAACTGTAAAAATGAGCCCGCTATAGTGTAGGATTTTGCTCCAGACTCAGACCAAAAACTAATCGGAGAAAGAAGGGATTTGAGATGCTTCAAATCCATTTTTCGAACAATCTGAGCTGCCAACTTGTGTAAATTTCCTCGACTCTCCTCAGGCGCAAGAGCCACTGCCAATCCCTCTGTCAACATCATATTTGGATGAAAGCCTAAACCATGCCACCCAAATCTAGACGAAATAGCATGCACTAACTCATGACGCAGGGTGGAATGAGGCAAACTTTCCAAGGCAATATGAATAGACGGGGTCCAAACATCTGTGACGTCTGTACCCCCTCCGCCAAAATAAATTTTCTTTTGGTCCCCCGAAGGATAAACATAAATATCAATAGGCTTTCCAGATTTTTCATTTAACTTTTTCATTATTTCAGCAGCATGAAATTCCGCCTCAAGATGTAAATTTTGATACAGTTTAATATCTATACGTTCATCCGGACGATAATGAATATTCGCAAATTTACCTCGAATATCGGCATTTAAAAAATCCTTCAAAACGTCCTTTCCATGACCTCCACTTGGCGACGTTAAGCTCATTCCCCAGACAAACAAGGGAATCAACAAGGATCCACCAATGATTCTCAAACATTTCCATTTGGATTTTGGTTCATGAAGACCTCGCACAATAAGACGAGCGCCGAAAAACAGAATTACAGAAAAAATCCAGGCGGATAGGCGATTTAAAATGACACCCGAATCAACTGGAATCCATGTGTCATAAATAGGACCATGAAGAAAACCAAAAAGAAAACTAGCCATTCTTTTCTGTGGAAAGAACCACATGATAACAACCAGCCCAATAAGGCAACTAACGAGCAAACTTAAGTGAATGAATGCCAGAATCCATTTCTTGTTCATGGAATGACGAATCTCAAAATAGAGGCGCAGCAATGCAATAGAAAGCATTAAACAAGGAATCGATTGTAACGCCATCCAAAAAAAGTATCCATTGACACTACACTTACATGCATCAAAGTAAAATGCGACTCCACCAGGCACAAAAACAGATGCGGGATATATCAGAAAAATCAGCAAAAATAATCCAATTGCGCCGAAAATACTGGTTTTACTTGGAGGAGTGGGCAAGCCTTGAGGAACTTTGGCCTCAAATGAAAATGTAGCACTTGGTAAAATCAGCGCAAGGAGTGGTACAAACAGTAAAAGTAACCATCCCACAAGACTGGCATATTCATATTCGTAATTTTTTCCAAAATCAAACAGACCCGGCAACATTGCCAGAGCAACCAGAATAAAGGCGATTAAAATGTTTGACTTGTTCAAGTCTTACCTTCTTCAAGATCTAACGACATGAGCGACAGTAAGTTCGCTCAAGTAAGATATCTTCTTATAAATTCTTCAATAACTCCCAAGAACGAGTTCCTTTTCGGCATACGGATAGTAGCTGATTTCGAGACCCCTGCATGGCCTGAATCTGCAAATCAGAAATGGGACCGCGTCGAGATTGAGCACGACGTCTAAACTCTGAAAGCGCTGGGACAAAGTCCTGCGCCATTCGGGCAACGGTCCAAGATAGCCTGCATTCTCCAGGAGAGAGACCTTGGCCAATTTGCGAATCAATTTCTTTGAAATCCAAAAGTAAATCATTCAACATATCGTCATTGAAGATCTTAACAATAGATTGAATTTGACTTAACTTATGGTTTAGCTTTAAGGCAGTTTCCGCTTTATAGGTACAAGCTTTATGGTAAACAACTAGTTGCTGAGATTCAGAAATAAGCTCTACTGCAAAATCGACCATTTCGACCATGACATCACAGGTTCGATAGCGGAGCATCTCTCACCTCCCAAGTAAAAAAGCTTACCAGTCAAGCACAACTTTACCTTGAGCACCTGCAATCAACAATTTTGCATGTGGTTTTTCCACTAAATTTGCAGCCCCTGGATTTGCAGCTGGAACATCAAACACAACTAAATAGTCTGTCGTCCAAGGAGAAATCGTCTCAAAAAACTGTCCCCAACGCCTTTTGTCTGTAATTTTTCGAACCAACACTGGTCGAATTCCTGTTTGGTAAGACCCAAGGAGAATGGTCCAATGCCCAGTATTAGCCAAATCAATTCCATCTCGATCTGACCCATAAATTGTAACAAAAAAAGCAGATTTGCTTTCCGCCTCAGAAAAAGTTCCTGCATCTTGCAAATAGAGATCTTTCACCCTCTTCAATAAAGCCAACTTAAACTCTGGATAGAGATAAGTCGCGTGTAGTCTATACTCTAAACCGAAATCTCGAATGACATCACCACCCCGAGTTGCTCTTTGATAATTAGCGTAATATTCTTGGTCATTCTGCAGGGTTTTATTCAATTCGACGCCTGGATCAATTGACGACACACAGGCAGTAAAACTAGAAGCGAATAGAGCAACCGATAGCATCGATTTTAGAACACGAAATGTTCCTCTAGAAAATTTTATCATATCTGTGCCCTTGCAAGTCATATTACTCCAATGATAAAAAATTATACCGTCACGCGGTTTCTGCCATTTTGCTTGGAAAAATATAGTTTTTTGTCTGCGCTTTCCAAAAGTGACTCGTAGGACTGCATATCAGGCCCCATCTGAGACACACCCAAACTCATCGTTTGTTTGTGAGGAACAATTTTTCGTCCACCATTGGAACTTTCAACCTCAACATTAAAAACAAAAGTTTCCATGGCAACGCGGATGCGCTCTGCTAAATCAGCTGCGGTTTTCTGATCGGTGTTTGGCAATACAATGACAAACTCTTCTCCACCATATCGACCCAAAACATCGTCTTTTCTAATGCAACTCTTCGCAACATTTGCACTTTCACGAAGCACAAAATCGCCTCCTCCGTGACCAAATGTATCATTCACTTTTTTAAAGAAATCCAAATCATAATAAATGATCGAAAGCGGCCTTTTATAGGCTTTAGCGAATTTAAATTCATTCTCTAGGGAATCCAAAAGATATTTTTTATTAAATATCTGTGTCCCTGCGTCAATGGTTGCGATTCTATAAATTTTGTCCGCTAGAATTGCTTCCATGCTATCATGAGCATAAAATTTGAATAGAATCGTCCCCAATCTGATCATATCACCATCTTTTAAAGCTGTTTTGCCCGCAACTTTAATATCATTGACAAAAGTTCCATTCATGCTGCCCAAATCTTCAATTTCAAAAACATTGCTTTGATGAATGGCAGCATGCCGCCTAGAAATACTAGGTTCAGCAACGAATAAAACATTTTCTGGATCACGTCCTACAACTATTTGGTTTTCCTGAAGAGGGTATCTACAGCCGGTTTTAGCGCCGTTATATTGAATCAGGCATGCTTTCTGACGAACCTGTGGTTTAAAAATCGTTACATTTGCAGGATCGGCAATGATGGTTTTATCTTCACTCATAATAAACTTTTCCCTCTTGAAACCCATTTCTGAATGCCTAGAAACCTAGCTTAGCTCTGGCAACACTCACAAAACCTGACCCAACTTGCGCCATTCTCAATCTGCCAAAAAATCTACATGAACCATTCAAAGTTCTTGCTCATCGATCGCTACATAGCCTCAAAATAAACAAATGAATTCAAAGACCCACATATGAATTCTATCATTCGGTAGCAGTTGTTTCAAATCTGGCCAGTGGAGTTTGTGGCGAAGTATAAGACGGTTTGATTGTCAAAATGATAAAAAGCTTCATTTATGTGCACTATTTCCGCTCCAAATCCAGCCTTTATGAAAGTAGTTCTTCAATAATACTAGTATAATTTCATTGCAGCCGGTTTTCTTTTCCCATATCCTCAACGGAAACTTTTGATTTCCAACGTTTTTTAGGAAAATTAACTATGAAAATTGCAGTAATTGGCACTGGTTATGTTGGTTTAGTTTCAGGAACATGCCTTGCAGAAGTTGGTCACCAAGTGACATGTATCGACCTAGATGAACATAAGATCAACCAACTTAAGAACGCCACAAGCCCAATTTATGAACCTGGCTTAGAGACGCTGATAAAACAAAACATTGATCACGAAAGACTGCATTTTTCAACCCGCATTGAAGATGGTTTGCTGGATTGCGACGTTGCATTCATTGCGGTAGGAACGCCTGAAGGAGAAGATGGTTCAGCGGATCTAAAATATGTAAAGGCTGCAGCTAAAAGCATCGGCGAAAAGTGCAAAGGCAATTTGCTTGTCGTTGTTAAATCCACAGTTCCGGTGGGTACATGTGACCTCGTAGAACAGACGATTCAGGCGGAATTGAAAAAGCGAAACGTAAGCTTTGTAGTATCCGTTGGGTCAAATCCAGAATTTTTAAAAGAGGGTGCCGCCGTTCAAGATTTTATGCACCCAGACCGCATTGTATGTGGCGTCACAAATGATAGAGATGCGGCTACGTTCAAAGACCTCTACGGAGTGTTTGTTATCGATGATCCCTCAAAGATATTTATTGTTGATCGAAAATCAAGTGAGCTGATCAAGTATGGTAGCAATGCAATGTTAGCAACCAGAATCACATTCATGAACGAACTGGCGCGGCTATGTGAAAAGGTCGGAGCAGACATCGACCATGTTAGAAGAGGAATGGGTAGTGACGTTAGGATTGGCCGAAAATTTTTATGGGCTGGACCAGGATATGGCGGCAGTTGTTTTCCTAAAGACGTTGCGGCCCTAGTACAAACAGGCGATCAAAATGATGTTAATTTGAGCCTTTTAAAGGCGGTGACATCGGGGAATGAAGCTCAAAAATTATATGTTGCCTCTAAAATTTCACGCCATTTCAATGGCAATTTGTCTGGCAAGAAAATTGCAGTTTGGGGTCTAGCATTTAAACCAGGCACCGATGATGTGAGAGAAGCTCCCGCCGCAAAAATTATAGAAGAATTGCCAAGGAGTGGTGCAACTGTGGTTGGCCATGATCCACAAGGCTGTGAAAATTTTCAGAGAGATTTTGGAAACGATTTGAAAATCACGTACTCCGATGACCCCTATGCTGCAGTTAAAGGCACAGACGCTCTCGTTTTAGTCACTGAATGGCCTGAATATAAGCGACCAAATTTTTCCAAAATTTTTGAAGCCATGAAATCTAAAAATATTTTTGATTTTAGAAATCAATGGAGCTATCCAATGTTAAAAAAATTAGGCTTTCACTATGAATGTATTGGGCGACCCGATGATTCTTACAAAGTTACGATTTAAAGCACCCAAAGAATGCAAAGAAAAATATAAATGAATGACAATCAGTTTAAAGAAATTATTTTGAATAGTTTAAATGACGCGAAAACAGGACTCGAAAACTTAATCCGAAATCAAACCACCCT
Source organism: Pseudomonadota bacterium (assembly GCA_026390495.1). GTDB lineage: Bacteria > Bdellovibrionota_B > Oligoflexia > Oligoflexales > RGVZ01 > CAMDKS01. The sequence continues at coordinate 6,856 of JAPLFV010000216.1, forward strand.
TGAGTCCATCGCAAACGCTGCGACCGCCATTTCTGATTGTGTGAATAATAACGGCAGGATTTTTAGCTGCGGGAACGGTGGTAGCATGTGTGATGCTATGCACTTTGCAGAAGAGTTAACAGGGCGCTTTCGGCAGAATCGCAAAGCCATTGCGGCTACGGCAATCTCAGACCCTGGCCACTTAAGCTGTGTGGCCAATGATTTTGGCTATGAATACGTCTTTTCCCGCTATTTGGAAGCTCACGGCCGCAAGGGTGACATTCTCTTAGGAATATCGACAAGCGGGACCAGTAAAAATATTCTTGAGGCCGCCAAAACGGCCAAGAGTCTTGGGATGGGCGTTGTCGCGTTAACTGGAAAAGAATCATGTCAACTTGCTGATATATCTAACATTCATATTCCCACCCCGGCTGGGACATGGGCTGATAGAGTTCAGGAACTACATATTAAAGTTATCCACATTTTAATTCAATCCATCGAATCAAAATTAAGTTGATTGGATTTGTCAGGGCACACCACACGCAGAATTTGACATTTCAATTGAGTCCGTTTAAATCAGAGTTGATTGGCTGGTAAGTCAGTTAAATGTTTTTTCAGGTCAGGTAGAAATATCGCAATAAATCCAATGTGTAGGCAAATGGTGGACGTAAGAGATCCATCAGATTTGCCCTGCTCTTGGACCAGTCTGCGACTTAAAGAGGATTGTCAGTCAATAAACACGGAGGAATTCATGATTTTAAATCAACACAATTTTGGGGCTCGTCGATCAGTGGTAGGGCTCCTACTCTTTTCAAGTTTGGCAATAACTGGTTGCAATCGCAATTCACCAAGTAGCGATGCAGTTGAAAATAAATCCGAGCCAACGGCTCAAAAAGAAGACCAACCGGTCATGGTTCCTTCGGGAGTCATTCCTAGACCAAGCGCCAATTCAAGCAAAATCCCATTTATGGGCGGCATCATTACGAGTCAAGTCATTGCAGGGAAAATTTATATCCCCATTGAAGGAACATTTACTGAAGGCAGTTTTAAGGACATTTCTGTTGCTGCGACCGCTGAGGGATTTGGAGCGTCAGAAAGGCGCCAAGTTTTTGCTAATGAGCTGGCTAAAACCATAAAATCCCTGAAATCTGCTGTAAAATTGATTCATGTAAAAGAACACGCTGAGGTAGGATTTTTCTCTGCTTTGATTGATATTGACGACTATCAAAACCTTTCGCTTGTTAAAGATATTTCTCGAAATATTCTTATTAACCCAATAATCGAAGAAGTAAGAGATCCATCTGTTGCTCAACTACCTTCTGCCACCGGGTCTACTCTTGGAATCCTCTCATCTGATGACGATGCTCGTTCATCTACAGCAAGTTACAGCGGCTTAGAAAGGATTGGAGTCAAGGCTTTTTTAAAGCAAATTAAGGCGGAGTTGGGCGAAGATATCGACGGATCAAGGGTCAATGTTGGAGTCACCGACACCGGCATCACGTTCAATCATCCCTCATTTTTTGATAAATCTGGTCAATCACGCATTACCTATATGAAAGACTTTACTGGAGAGGGCCTCATTTACTTTCCTGAAAATGCTGAATTTGCAGCACGAGCAGCGACATCAGAAGAAGTTCCTTCGGGAGCCAATGCTGATGAGGTCGTTGTTGTTACAGCAAAATTTATTTCGACACCAGTTGGGCGAGCGGTACCAGTTGCAGACAAGCTTAGTGATGTCACAAATCAAGTGTTTCAAATGCCTAAAGTATTGAAGGATGCTATACTTACGCCTAATAGTGGCGCTCGATTGGGAGTCTTATCTGAGGCAGCATATGCAAATGCAATTGACGGAGAATTTGTTGACATTAATCGCAATGGAAAAAATGACGATTTAATGTTTGCAATCTTATTGCCCTCATCAGAACCAGCAGCCTCTAGAGTTTTTATTGATTTCACGGGTCGCGGAGATTTCAGATCGGCATCCGCTTTGGGGGACTTCAACGCCACAAAGACGACCACCTCTGTATTTGCTGAAAAAGTTGGACTTGAGCTTAAATCCATAAAATTAGCTAAAGCTGACCAAACAGAAGTTAATGCAATAGCAGCAGCAATCGTCGGTTTTGATCCAGGAAACCACGGGTCACATGTTGCTGGGATCATAGGCGGAAGAAAAACCATTGCAAATGATCAAGAAGGCACGTTCGCGCGCGGCGTTGCTCCCAACACAAAAATTATGATGGATCGAGTTTGTGCTAATAATGGAGGTTGTACTGCCTCTGAAGCAATCGTGGATTTGGCAACTGCAGGTGCAGAAGTCATTAACATGTCACTCGGTGGGCTTAATCCTTGGAATGATGGCTACGGCGTTCAAGAAACTATTGTGAATCGACTATCTCAGAAATATGGAACTGTGTTTGTCATTTCAGCGGGGAATAGCGGCCCAGGAAGGCAAACAGTTGGCAGTCCCTCCGTCGCGCAATCAGCTCTATCCGTTGCTGCAACTGCTACAAAGAAAATGGTTGAAAGACAATACCAGTACCCTGGTTCAGGCAAAACGAAAGACTCCAATCAATCAGAAGAAGACTTTCTACTGTTTTTTTCTTCGCGAGGACCGACAGCAGCTGGTGGCTTTAAACCAAATATCTCAGCTCCCGGTACTGAGTTAAGTGCTGTTCAATTGAACTCTCCAGCTGGACAGAGATCCGGACTTGATGTCTATTGGGGCACGTCGATGGCAGCACCTACTGCTACTGGTGCTGTTGCCCTATTGCTTGATGCAGCAAAGCTATACAATGAAAAAAACCCTGGATCTGCCTTGCTTCTTGATAACGCTTCGCTTCGTCGAGCAATCACCAGCAGCGCAAGACCTTTTGATGTGAATTCATATTCGGTAAAATCAAAGAAGTCATCACGAGGTCAATATACATGGATTGATCAGGGTCACGGTATGATCGACCTTCCGGCTGCTTGGAAAGCCCTAAAAGCCGAAAGAGATCTTAAGCTCCCATCTGCTGTTTCTGTTGAGTCAAATGGAACAAAAACCAATATCGATCTTGAGTATGAGGTTCGGGTTCTTCGAACAAATCCGAATGGCAATGACTACTCGGGCGCAGTAATCGCACCAACCTCAGGAAAGGCCACTGAACCAAGATTTGGACGTGGAATTTATTTGGACATGAAATCGCGCGATAGCTTGATTGGAGTTCAAATTGCACGTCGATTACCTCTAAACGCCTCGTCGAGGCCTGACGTCGGTGAACTTCACCGCCAACTAGTCACAACTGCGGATACCTTTGTTCTTGAGACAACTATGTATGGTTCTAAATCACAGTGGATAAAAACTGGAACGTTAGGTCGATTGGATTGCCAAGATTCCTCTACAGCTCCGCTGACTGTCATAGGTCAAGGCGCTCTAGATAACTTCTCAGCTGAGGCTCCTACCCCACCTTCGACCGCACTCGCCGCCAGCACTTTAAACGTGTGCCTCAATAGAGGATTGATGGCGACTCTAACTCCTGGTGACCATGGCGCCCTTATCAAGGCGTACCGCATCTCTGGCGCAAAACGAGAGGCGCATCCATCGTTCATCGTTCCAGTGTATTTGACCGTTCCACATGGAGTCATGTCAGGCAGCTCCGGCTACAATCTTTCTGGAGTTGTAAAAAGTTTTGGTGTTCAAAGGAATTACATCGACGTCCCAAAAGGATTGAATCTCGTCAAGATTACTATTGAAGTTCCAGAAGCAAAAGTAGTGGGAAATGCCGTCAGTGGCTGTTCTGGAGTTGAACTCATGATTCTAGAAGGGCTAAACACAGCTAAACCAGCTGAGCTTAGTCCGAGGGCTAAGGCAAGAGCTTCCAACTGTGATCCAACTGGCGCAACTTCTGACACTAGAAGGATATCATATACTCGCTTTAACCCTACTCCAGGAGTTTGGGATGTTCATGTTTTTGGCCAATATGCCTTTGCTGAAAGTGCCTATACATTGACTGTTGAATTTGCCAACATAACGTCAAGTGTTGCATTGATTGGACCAGAAATGAGCCGCCTGAATGGCTCACTAAACTTGACAGTTGGCGATGCCTCTTTAGCAGTTAAACCTTCCAGCGAGAAAAGTGAATTGGTTCTCTCCAAACTAGAGCAACGCCGATTAGTTGCAATCAAAGATAAAGAAGAGCTTAAAGTGGTCGATTCAGAAGGAACCCTAGCTCGTGTCTATGATAGCTCCGTTGGTTCTGTGACCATTTCTACGGGCGGTTTGTCTGGCAGTGACTTAGATCTAAAGGTTCTGGAATGCTCAGACGCTGCGCTTGAAAAATGTGAAGATGTAGCTGAAAGTGCTGGACCTGCCGATGATGAAAAAGCAACCTTTACTCCTGTAGTTGGAAAATTTTATGTACCAATCGTGATTGGATACAGTGTTTCATCTGCAAATGCAGAGTTCAAATTTACAGAGTCAAAGAATTTAACCAGTCAAGAAAAAGGCCTGGTCACAGTTACACAAACTGATGCTCAAACTTTTGCGATAGCCCACAAATTTGATGTGGATGCATCTGGTCTGCTTAAATCCGTTGCCTTCACAAGTCGTAAATGGATTGCAGGTGGTCAGTTATCAGTTAATTCTGACGATGGAGCCGGTCTTTTAAGAATTCCTGTTGAAGTCCAAGCGCCGGAAGTAAGTGTTGCAAGTGCCTCTGAAAATCCTTGATATTGGTTAATGGGCTTTTTTTCAGCCCTATCTAAAAATGTTGATTGATAAAGAGAAGAGTCCAACGGAAACGTTGGGCTCTTTTTCTATTTGCGATTTTGATTGACTTCATCATGATGAAGTTAATATCTACAAATATTCATCATATCCATCGTAGATCAAATATACCAACGCACAAGTCAGAGTCAGAAGGGATTTAACTTGATGTGATCGCAAAATCGCAAAATCTCAAAATAAAGTCACTGTTTGCATAATGCTACATTGCAGACTGCTTCTTGTGATACAATTTTCACTCAAACTTCAGAAAGGTTGAGCATGGAAAACAATAGCGAAAAAGGGCTTAAAGAAAATTTACAATCGATCGCTACAGAATTTGAAGCTATAAAAAAACAGATTGGGCATTTAGATAGTGCGATTGCAAATGTGTCTAAAAAACTAAATCACGTTATTGGCGGCGACTTCACCAGCCCCAAAAATTCGCCGTCACCATCTACGCCTATTTCAGATTCAATCGCTAAACCTCAGTTAGACTCTTTCGATGGCCAAGTGAATCCCTTTGGTACAAAATCAGTCAATTGGATCGACCACCACGCTACGAGAGAAAATGGTGCACAAACCCCGACAAATCTCGCCCAAGGAGTGCAGCAGAATCCATTTTTAACCTCCACTTCCGCAACCAGCTCAACCGTCAATGCGGATGCAGCATCACATCCAAAAATATTCTATGAACCTAAGCCAGTACCTAGACACACCGAATCATCATTTGCGCAAAAATGGTTGCTAGCTGTAGGAATTATTATCACACTTTTTGGCATCGGCTATTTCATTAAGTATTCCTTCGATCAAAACTGGGTTGGACCGACTACCAGAGTCGCAATGGCATATGTATGGGGCATCGTCTTTTTGGGTATCGGTGAAATGGCCCGCAGAAAAGGTCTTGAACAATACGGACTCTATCTAATGGGGGGCGGTATCGGGGTTTTTTATTTAGCAACCTTTTCCGCGTTTAAATTATATGAACTGATCCCTCAAATGCCGGCTTTTCTATTGTTAGCACTCATCACTGTATTGTCTGGCACACTCGCAATTTTTTATAACCAAAGAGCATTAGCCATTTTAGGAACGCTTGGTGGATTTTTAAGTCCATTTCTCGTCTCCACAGGAAATCGAGACCTAGGAGCGCTCTTTCTGTACATCACAGTGCTTAATACAGGGATTCTTTGGCTCGCATCCTTTAAAAACTGGAGCTTACTCATAAAACTGGGTTTCGCCTTTACTTGGCTAATCTGTTTTGGAGTCATGGCGCGTTATACTGAGAGTGAATTTTTAGTGATATTTGGATTTGTGAATCTGTTTTTTACAATTTTTGCAGTCGCACCTCTGCTTTATTACTTCAATAGAACAACCGAACAATTGGCATCTAGCTTTTCAATATTGATTCCAAATGTCGTTTTCGGGTTAGGCTTTTCAGTAACGCTCCTTAAATTGAAATATGAAATGTATTACGCAGGCGGTGTATCGGTCGCTTACGCATTGCTTTATTTAGGACTAGCAAATCATTTAAATAAAGTTAGGTCTGATGGTCGCGTGGCGGTTTTACTTCTTATTCAAAAGGCGATTATCCTATTTATATTGACAATTCCCTTAATCCTAGAGGGTTGTTGGATTACGACTGCCTGGGCACTGCAAGTTTGTCTATTGGTCTGGGCTGGTTCAAAATTGAAAGAAAAAAACGCCATTTTAACGGCCATTGTCCTATGCGTTATAACAGATTTTCATTTATTAGTTTTCGATTGGGGCTACCACTTCAAGTTTATTCAAGGCAATTCTCTTTTCTGGCACTTGGAGAGCTATTTAGAGCAAATTGGCCCGAGGTGGATCACTGCGATATCGGTTGTCACTGCAAACTTATGCCTTGGTTATTTCTTAAATAGATCACCCGACATTCGGCTCAGTGAAGATGCTAAAGAACACCGCATTTTCTATGGCACTGCTGGTATCATTGCCTTTCTTTTCTTGAATCTAGAAATTTCCGCAGCCTTTTATGAATATAACCCTGATGCTAGATTCGCAGCGATTTCATGCTTATGGACTGTCTTTAGCTTTGGTATTCTTTTGCTTGGACTTAAGAACCATGATCAAATGGCGCGTCGAGTCGGTCTTGCAATGTTTGGAGTCACTATTTTGAAGGTATTCC
>JAPLFV010000418.1 GCA_026390495.1 Pseudomonadota bacterium
ATGAAACTGAAATATCCACCCTAGATCTGCATTTTGGACAAATCATTCCAATGTGAGAACTGACAATCATTTTTTGCCACTATTAGTAATTCGTATTCCGGTCAAATTTCCTGTGCCACTGACTATGACACTTGTTCCTGGTTTTATAATAGTCGGAGCTTGTACATCCATGCCAATGATATTGCCATGGCCGCTTACTGAATAACTCCCATTAACTTCAGTTAGACTATCTTGCGATTTCTTGCCTAGATTATCTTGCATCCACTTTTCATGTTTACATTTCCATTCTCTTAATAATTCAACCGAATAGTCATTCCCATTGTTTTTATCAATCAAGACTGAGCATGTTTGGCAAAGAAGAATGGCGTTTTCGATAGAGTTTCTTTTGTCATCAGTAATTGTGGCATCATACCGAGGACCTCCCACAGAAGCTGCTGTTATGTGTGCGACCACACCAAGGTTTACACTGGATTGCTGGTCCGTGGTCGAAGGGCCAGTTAGCGAAATGCGGCAAGATGGTTGAGAGCAAATGCTCCCAGCTCGGCGGTAAGCTAGTTCTCTAATTTGACTAGTGAAATTTACTCGATTATTTTTCTTGGACATGCTGACTTCCCTTACTAATTCTGGTACCAGTGTCTCAAATTACCCATCGAAAGTCGACGCTATCATGAAAGTGACAGGTGATAATCAGTCATTTCCTTATGAATTTGTCATGATGATGTTGACCAATATCTAAATATTTTCAAAAAAGACAAAATCTGCATTTATTTGTTAGCAAACCTAGGCGACATCCATTTTTCTCGTCATGAGTCAAATAAATCAAAGAACTTCTCAGTCCGATTTACGATAAACGATATTTTCCAATTTTTTATCACCATAAGCATCGGCATTCGAAAGGTGACCAGAATAGCGCCCAACCATCGTCACATCTTTTCCGCCTTTCAACACAATCTGTAGACCATGCTCCATTTCCCAGTCACAATCACAGCAAATCAATACATATAGAAGCCCGTCTTGCTTGCGCCGCAGGATCGAGATTTCATTAAATTGAACATACTGAAAGACAGTATCTGGATCTCTTATTTTAACTTTTTCATCGTCGTCACTCGACTCCAAGACATCTCGATAATAGTTGTAGATAAATGGCACGCACATTTTCAGTGTCGAGGAAGCAGAATTGAGGAAATTCAACGCTACTTTCGCATATTCTGTAAGATTGACTAAAGGGTCCATTTTCTCGAATCGAATCTTACTTTTTTGCATGCCTAGAACGGCAAGCGGCTCACTAACAAAGTCGCCGGTGTTGCGGTCGGCTGTCACTGTCCCAACACCGGGAATATCCACTTTAATCTTTGGCGACCTAGGCGGCAGCTTGGGAGCTAGGTTAAGGTCGGTAACCTTTGAATATTTCTTACCCTTACCACTTCCTTCTATGAGCGTCAGTCGGTGTCCAACGATCTTAAAATAGACCATTATTTGCCGGCAATTTTCGTCTCGAAATATTAGTCTATCGAACTCTGAATCAGGGTGATCCTTGTTTAGAGGCTCGACGATATAATCAAACTCGCCGGCAAAAGGCTGACTTTTTTGTGAAATTAAAGCAACTTTATCTTCGAAGAAAAAATAGTAGACGTCTTCGCCGACGCTTTTCCAAAATCCATGCAACTGTTGAAGCAAATGCGATGCTATCTTCAATGCTTTTCAAACCTTTTTAAAACGTGTTAGAGGAGGAATATGTGCCGAATTTCAATTCGTCAATGTTAAGTTTTCACACAAAAGAACCAATCCGGTCAAGGTCAGAATGACTAATGAATAGTGCCCTTCTACCTAATGTTTCTAGGTAACTGGGATGCTATATTGTGTTTGAGATTCTCCAACCTTCGGGTTCGGAATGACGTGATCAAAGTACAATTTTACCTTGATTTGACATCTCTCAGAAATGAAACTTCTTCGCTAAAAAATATGCATTTGTCCGCTGTGTTTGTGCATTTTTAGTAGTTAGATTCCATTTTAGTATTTCGCATTCCGTTATGGCGTAACTTGTCCATGTCCAAACAAAAACGTGCTAGAACTAACTAAAACGTCCCAAATTTGGACTTTAGCCCAAAAATGGGCTGAATTCTGGCCGTTTCGGAGTATCCATATCTATTTAACCAAGCTTACATCATGAACTTCTAAAGCATAAAAACCATGCTGATGTCGCTAGCATAGTCGATAAAAACCTATGGCCGTGAGCGCTTCAAATTTCACTAATCTTCCTTGGCACAGAAATTGAGTAAGGCAAATGAGAGCGGACCCTTCAAAAAGTGGCTTCTAAAGTTTGTATAAGTCCAATTATGAGGAGATTGTAAATGGAACTAAAACTCTTACTTGCTGATGACGATGCAAAAATTCTTCTAAATTGTATTGGAAAGGTTCTCCAAGAGGTTGGACCATTTGATGTTGATTTAGCAATGACACCTAAGGAAGTTAAAGCAAAAATTGCCAGTGCCAAATTTGATTTCGTACTCTTAGACGTTAGTTTCTCACCTGGTAAACGTGAAGGTCTGGAATTAATTGAAGTTATAAAAGCCAAGCAACCCGAGGCAAACATTATCATGCTCACCTCCCATTCAGATTCTGCCACAATCAAAAAATGCATGGGACTCGGCGTGTCCGAATTTCTTGGAAAGAATAATTTCTATGACCTTTCCGAGATTAGGTCCAAATTAACGCGGAGCATAGAACGTTCCAATGAAACCAAGGCTCAAATTGAAGGAGGCTTGCAGATTGCTAAAAGCGTGGGCGCAACCTTCAAATCAACAGCCATGAAGGATATCTACTCAAAGATATATGCAATAAGAGACGAGCAGAGGATGCACGTTCTAGTGACCGGAGAAACGGGTGTTGGTAAAGAGCTTATCGCAAGAGCGATTGCAAATTCTGAGAGCGGAAAGCCTTTCTATCCCATCAATAGCTCCTGTTTTGGGAAAGATCTGTTGGAATCTGAGTTATTTGGCTTTGAAAAAGGCGCATTTACCGGGGCTGATAAACAAAAAATTGGTCTCTTTGAAATGGCAAACGATGGAGTTATATTCCTTGATGAGGTGGCAACACTTACTTTAGATCATCAAGCAAAACTCCTGCGAGTTTTGAATAGCGGCGAATTTTATAGGCTTGGAGGCACGAAACTCCTGAAAACAAACGCTAGAGTCATCGCGGCAACTAATGAAGACCTTGAGTCCATGGCTAAGAAAGGCACATTCCGATTGGATTTGCTCCAAAGGCTCGAGCGTCATAGATTTCATATTCCGCCACTTCGATACCGAAAGGAAGACATTTCTTGTATCGTTAACGCTACGATTCAGAATTCTGGTAAGCCAGAAACTGAATTTGGTCCAAACGTAATGCAAATTTTAGAAGATTGTGACTGGCCAAGAAATGTCAGACAATTAGAAGACACGATCTTAAATGCGATTCTTTCCTCTGATGGGAAGACCCTCATGCTTGGAGATTTGCCGAGGCAGTTTTTTGAAACATGTGGTTTTTCATCCGACAAATCAGATGATAAATCAAAAGTGCAAAGGGTCTCTTCAGACTATGGCACACTTTTGATCGACGAAGCTCAGAAAAAGTTTCTCTCAAATTATCTTTTAGATAAAATATACAATATGACTAAACCGCTATCTGTCGA
>JAPLFV010000090.1 GCA_026390495.1 Pseudomonadota bacterium
GTAGATTAAATAGGAGTGATGTCACTCCTGAAAATTTGTTTCTCAATCGCCGAAAGTTTTTGGAGACGTCAATTTACGCTGGCTCAGGGCTTGCTACGTATTCAGTATATAAATACTTTCGTGGAAGCTCAAATGCTACTTCTGACAATCTCGACACAACCATACAAACATTAGGACCAGATTCCACGACTTCTTTTAGAGACATCACGAATTATAATAATTTTTATGAGTTTTCGACGGACAAAGAGGGTGTTGCTGATGCTTCAAAAAATTGGAACATCGATCAATGGACTCTAGAAGTATCTGGCCTTGTCGAGAGTCCACAGTCTTTCTCCCTCGAAGATCTTTTGAAATTTAAAACTGAGGAACGAATATATCGGTTTAGGTGCGTCGAAGGCTGGTCTATGGTTATTCCATGGCTTGGCTTTCCTTTGGCCAGGATGCTCGAAAAAGCTCGCCCATTGGCCAATGCAAAATTCGTCGCCTTTGAAAGCTTTTACGATAAAGAGGTCATGCCTGATGCATTGTCATCAGGAATACATTTGCCGTATGTTGAAGGCCTTCGCCTGGACGAAGCATTTCATCCATTAACGCTTCTTTCTACTGGGCTTTATGGTAAAAATTTAATGAATCAAAATGGAGCTCCCATAAGGCTTGTTGTACCGTGGAAGTACGGCTTTAAAAGTATAAAGTCCATTGTAAAGATTGTCGTGTCCGACATGCAGCCAAGCACCACTTGGAATTTGATCAACCCTACAGAGTACGGGTTTTTTTCAAATGTAAATCCGGACGTAGATCACCCTCGATGGTCTCAAGCCTCCGAAAGACGTATTGGAGAATTTACGCGCAGGCCGACATTACCGTTTAACGGATATGCAGATCAGGTTGCTAAAATGTATGCTGGCTTGGATCTAAAGAGGTATTTTTGAAATGAGCCTTTTTCGGAAATTTTCTGTGCAGAGTAACATACTGTTCTTGAACGGATTCGTTCCATTGGTCGCTTTGAGTTTAGATCTTTACAATGGGCAATTAGGTGCAAATCCTCCAGAAGCAATCATTAGAACCACGGGCGTCCTCTCAATTATTTTTCTAGTTTTGACTCTGTTTGTAACTCCATTAGTTCGCGGCCTAAAATTGAATTGGGCGCTACCTCACAGGCGAAACTTGGGTCTGTGGTCGTTCTATTATGCATGCATCCATTTGATCGCATATATTGCCTTTGATAAAAGTGGAAAATTAGATGATGTCATTGCAGATATTGTAAAGCGTCCTTTCATATTAGTTGGATTCATGGGTTTTTTATTGATGATTCCATTGGCCGCCACTTCGAATACATTTTCACTGAAGAAGCTTGGCATTAAAAAATGGAATTTGCTTCATAAGGCGACATATCTAATATCCATTGCAGCAGCCATACATTTCACGATGATTGTTAAGTCAGACTATTTCTATCCAACATTGTTTTCTGTCGCTATTGCAATATTAATGCTATGGCGAGTTAGATTTCAAATTGCGAAAAGAAGGAATCTACACTTAAAGCATTAATGCACATTATATAGATCCAAGAAAGTTGTAACAAAGCTCTCTCGCAATTTAGTATTGTCTTGCAATTGCCCCAACAACATCATCAGGCCGCATCATGCATCATTGTTAAAAAAAAAAAAAGAAATCGGCCGCTGAAAATCAATCAAATACAGCCAGTCCCGTCTTCAAATGACTACAAAATATATCCACAAATCGCTTTTTTACAATTTCAGTTTCAATTGAAGCCTGCAGAAGCTTTCCCATTGATGTCACGCCGCGAAACTTGATTCCACAGGGCACAATTGAACCAAAAATATCTAAATCGTTA
>JAPLFV010000036.1 GCA_026390495.1 Pseudomonadota bacterium
AGTTGGTTTTAAACATGACATTCTTTGGTGGAAACCTTATTACAGTTTCAAATTTGTTCACGTTGGACGTTAAAGGTCTGGAGTTTTTCCTAGATTCAACTCCGATCGAAGATGGTGCTCTGGCGAAGACTGAGTTTACGGTAGTGTCGATGGCTATCGATACGCATCTTGTGTATCCGACATCACCGCAAGGGTTTTGTAGAGAAGGGTGTGAAGATATTGTGATCACCTTACCAGAATTGAAGGAGATATATTTTGCAGAGTATGGGCCATATACAGTTCAAGGGTTTACAAAAAAGGTCAACGCGGTTTACGCTGGGTTTAGAGAAGCAGAATTAATGACGAACGATTCAATGTTGTTTATCAGGAAGATGTGGCTGTTTAAACAGTTGTACGAAATCTTTGAAGGTTCTATGGGATTGATCATCATAAGGATGTCGAAGTTGCTTCCCAATATTTACGCAAAGGCGAATAAAGTTCTCTCAGATGCGGAGACCAAGAAAAACGTCTACTCGAGTGCTAGAGAGAAAAAATACGCAGATATAGCGATAGAGGCAATTCGTAGAGTACAAGAGAAAATAGTCGAGGCAATAGGAAGCGATGTGAAATTTCTAAAGCTTTTGTCTCCCGAATTATTGGCTCATTTTGTTGGAAATGCCAGACCGCATATGAAGTCGATAGCAAAAATCAAATGCCTTCCATGGATTGAGCCAGAAATAGCGTTGATGGCTGCGCCAGGATATAATATTTACTGGTCGGAGTTTTGGTTCCCATTCTTGGCGAGGAATTTCAAGCTAAGTAGTGACCTTTGCCAGATAATCGCAGACTTCATGCCGATTGCTCTTCAGGGGGAGACATTTTTGGATTACTTTCGCAGAAAGTATAATGCGAGAAGTGGGTTTTTCATGGGAAGTCGTTCATTTGGCATTGACACAAAGTGCGTGAAGAAGGACGGCGAATATACACGCAAGATTTTGATTACATTAAATTAAATATTTTAAAAGTGAGACCACTTGGTCAATAACTTTTTTTCATTTAAAATTGAAAAGTATTTGAATCCCATGTTGTTTGTATTTAGCAGTTGGATTTAAACATGTTTAACAGTTCTCCAAAAGTGTCAACCGCGACATTATTTACGTCGAAGGTATCGGGGGACGAGTTTTTCAAAGACGCGGCAACGATAGAACCTGGTTTTATCGCAAGTTCAGAGATTACAGTTAAAAAAACAATAAATAACATCAACATTAAATATCCCATAGAGCCACATTGCGGAATTTCTGTTTCAGCGTTGAAAAATAAGTACCATGAAATATATGGTCCTTACTCTGCGGAAGTTTTCACCGAGAAAATGAATTCGGCTTTTGTGAAATTTGAAGAAACTACAAAAATGTCACTAACTCGTCTAATTGTAAGAAAGATGTGGATCTTCAAAGAGATATTTGAACTTTGTGATGATTCGCTTAACATGATTGTCGAATGGATGTCGAAACTGATTCCTAGTTTGTACATGAAGGCGACGGAAGTGTTGGATGACGCCGAAATTAAAAAAAAAGGACTCAAACCAAGAGATGTAAAGAACATAGACATCGCGATCAAAGTAATTAGCAGAGTAAATAATAAAATCAGATACATCATAGCAAGAGACTCCAATATATTGAAGCTTTTGTCTCCCGAAGCGTTGGTAAAATTTGTCGAAGAAGCGTCTCCTCACATGCTGTCAAAAATCAACTGTCTCCCGTGGATCGAGCCAGAAGTAGCGTTGATGGCTGCGCCAGGATATAATATTTACTGGTCAGAGTTTTGGTTCCCATTCTTGGTGAGGAATTTCAAGCTAAGTAGTGACCTTTGCCAGATAATCGCAGACTTCATGCCGATTGCTCTTCAGGGGGAGACATTTTTGGATTACTTTCGCAG
>JAPLFV010000147.1 GCA_026390495.1 Pseudomonadota bacterium
GGTAATTGCAATCTTGCATCTCAATCTTGAGATGTGCGAGTCGAGATTTCTTGCAGATATCTTCATATTCGGCCAAATCACATTCAAAATTTGTGACCTTGGAATACACGTGTCGATATTTTGCAAAAGTAAATCAAAAAGAATTTGTTCTTTTGGTGAAAACCCTAAGGTTACATTTTCAAGGTCTGTTCTAAATGCCGAAGCATCTAGCCCACGATTTGTTTCAACGCATCCAACTTTCTCACTTCCTAGACCTAAACCTGAATTGAAATTTTTGAAATTTTCTATTGCAATCCTAAAGTTTTGTACCTGTTGCACACAACCCTGAGTTTTAGATTGCAAAGCTAGTACATTTTCAATTTGAGGAGACTTCACCCTGACGTGACTATTGAAGTCCGAAATAAAAACTGGCGCACCACTTAAAAGGTATTGTTGATTCTTAGAAAAGACATAAAAATCAATTTCCGAAATAGTACAGTCCGAGCATATTATAATTGCAGTAGGGCAAGGCAAAATCTTTGCAAATAGAATCTGGATCATGGATTTTATACTTGCAATTGGAATAGTCTTAAAATGAACGGACTGCAAAGCCAGAAAGAAATTTGTTTCTTTTTCGTTCGCAGATCCTATTGTCCAAATAATAGCCAAACCGCCCTCGATATGAATGATCTGGAAAAATTATGACGTGGAATCAACCCGTGTTACATTCAAATTATATCATTCAATATTTAATGATTTAAATTTTATGGTGAGAAAATGATCGAGAAAACACCACCTCTTCCTTGGGAAATAACCTCAAAAGAGGTCAATTTGGAAGAAATTCAGGCAGCTTCCAAGCGGATCTCATCTATAGTGCCTCCAACTCCTGTCTCCCGTAGTATTTTTCAATCAGACTTACACAGTCTCAATGTTTGGCTCAAATTGGAAAATTTCAATGTTACAGGTTCATTTAAAATTAGAGGCGCTGCGAATTCCCTTACAAGTCTAATGAAAGAAGATATGGCCTCGGGTGTTATTGCTGCAAGTGCAGGTAATCACGCCCAAGGCATTGCATATGTCAGTAAAATTTTGGGTATAAAATCCAAAATCTTCATGCCAGAACGAACGCCATTAAACAAAGTGGAAGCGACCCGCGCCCAAGGCGCAGAAGTGATCTTGAATGGCGCCATATACGACGATGCATTTACGCTGGCGCAAGCCGAGCAAAAATCATCCGGCGGACTCTTAGTTCACGCATTTAGTGATGCTGCAACTATAAATGGGCAAGGCACTGCAGGCCTGGAAATTTTGCAACAAATCCCAAATGTTGGCGCAGTCATTATTCCCGTTGGCGGAGGAGGATTGTGTGGAGGAGTTGCGTGCGCAATCAAATCCATAAATCCAAAAGTGAAAATTATTGGTGTTCAAACAAAATCTTTTCCAGCAATGAAAAGCGCAAGAGACTCAGGCTTCATTGAGCCAATGGTTTTTGGAACTACAATAGCTGATGGAATTGCTGTAAAAAGACCAAGCCCTCGAACCCTTTCGTTATCGTTAAAGTACGTAGACGAGCTTGTTACAGTGAGTGAAGACGAGATCGCGGCCTCGATCATGAGTTTGATGGAAAAAGATCATATTTTAGCAGAAGGAGCCGGAGCAGTTGGAATTGCGGCCCTACAGAATGTTGCAGCGAATCTGAGGAAAGAATTGGGTTCAGAGCCAATCTGCATCATCATATCTGGCGGCAATATTGATGTGACTCTCTTAAGTAGGA
>JAPLFV010000257.1:0-2367 GCA_026390495.1 Pseudomonadota bacterium
TTGGTTTTGGTAGCTCCGTATTCAAGATCGATACCGAGTAGAATCTCCAAAGGTGAATTCTAGAAATAATGAAATCGTCAATTCCAAAGATGCCTGTCATCTTCCGTTAAAATAAGCTTCAGTGAATTCAGTCTATAGAAAAAGGCGCCAGGCCGCCCCCGGTGCCAATATTCACAATAGTATTTCCAGCAAAACGGGAAACACCTCCATGAGCCCTTATCTCGGGAATGGTACTTAAAAATACGGACGCGTCTACAAACGTGTCCATTTCAATCAATCTATTGTCGGCATCTAAGATTTGCGTTAAATGCCTTCTTCCACTCAATCTTTTTTGAATGATCCAAGTGGCTTCAGATTGATCCATAGCCCATTCGGCAAACATAGAGAACGTCACAGTGTCATTTCTGGCTAGAAAAGATTTTAACTTGATCTGCGTTTGAGGCTCGAACCAGTCGGATCCAATGATCACCTGATGCCCGCCATAGCCGATGGAGGACTTTACAACATATTCATCCACATTTAATTTTGAAAAATCCAAATCGGAACATTCAAAATCAAACTGCGAGTTACCGCGCACAAATACATTCCGAGACAGAACCCTCGTCCACGGAACCCGGTCCTTAACTGCTTGAATGGTATCCAGGGATAGGCCCACGTCTTGACAAATCCCAGAATCATTCGCTACTTCAGATAAAAATGCCAAAAAAGCTTTTGACTCATAATGAGCGCTTACTGGGTTAAAAATCAGATGATTCTGACTATCGCTCAAATATCGCGACAATACAGGTTGATTCTCGAGCCTCCATGCAAAAATATGACGATAGCAAAGGTCAATCTTCTCCCCACGCACATAGAGATTATCATCTTTCAAATCCAATTCTGCCGGAGTGGCAAGCACCACTTTCACGTCTTTAGACCAATTTTTTAAGTAATGGTTTAACTCGGCGAGCTGTGAATCACCATCTCGATGCAATATACAAAGTGTTGGGAAATCGCTATTGCCACCTCGATGCTTGTAAGCCTGCAAAAGACATTTCATTAACTGGTCAGAATTCGAAGGTCCATTTACCAAGCCCACCAAATCACGAGCAATATCACTATATGCTTGCATTGCCGGAATGGTGCAATTTGCTTCGATAACACGAAGGTCCTGTTGATCCCAAAAAAGATCAAATCGCCATGTTACATGCCCCCAATGGTGTTTGGCGGGACGACTAGCCGCAATTTCTTCAAGGCCAGTTAAACCTCGGTAAATTTTTGAATGTACCAGCCGATTGTCAGGCTTAAGCAGCCAATCGTGTATTTTAGGAAACGCCGATGCAATATTCTCGGCAGCCCGCTGTATTGAGATCCAATCACTTAACTTGACTCGAACCGGAGTCAAAGCCAATGGGATTGGCTTCCATAGCTTTCTTTGATCATCCCATGTTGCCAGTTTATGACGATCTCTTTTTATGGACTCAATATCACTCATAGGTGCTCGCCGCCTTTAGACCTTCTTCGTAGAAATTGATGAAAATCCTAGCTTCAGTCTACCCTTTTTCACTAGAATCTATCAATTTATTGAAGTCCTGACGCCAGCAAGGTAAAACATTGGCTCTGAATCCTTTTTTTGAAACAATTCCATAGTTGAAAGCTTATGCGAAAGATTGATTTAGATAGACTCTCAACCTGGGTTGCCTACAAGCCAAGCCTTTGCAAAGGCTGTATGGGATATTGTTGTAGGCTTCCGGTGGATGCCACTGTAGATGATCTCGTTCGAATGAAGGTTATCTCTCAAGATGAAGCTCTGCAATCCGCGCGAAAAATCGCGCGGAAGTTACAGAAGGACGGTATCATTGTTTCTTTTCGAGCTAGCAAAATGCTGTTTCAAATTGCTCAAAAATCAAATAGAGATTGTATTTTTCTTGGCGACGATAGATTGTGCACGATCTACGATTTGAGGCCAGATGTATGCAGAAGATTTCCTACTTGCAGTCCCAGGCCTAATTTCTGTCCGGCAACTCCGATTGAAAAATAGTCATCGAGGTCGATTTTGAAATTCTGCCAATCAATACCTCATAAAACCTATACAAGAAACTCCCATTCTTTTGATAGAAACAATAAAATAAGGCGACAATGAAACCGTTTGGACTCTATATTCATATTCCATTTTGCAGTCACATCTGTCATTACTGCGATTTTTCAAAGACAGCGAATTTTAACGATGAGCATACAGTTCAATATTTTAGAATTATTGAAAGCCAGTTTAAACATTGGATGGCCCGAAGCGAGCTTACCAATGTCACGTTCTCTTCAGTCTTTTTTGGTGGAGGTACTCCAGGACTTTTTTCCCGCGAGTATCAATCGCTAATAGATACCATTTCG
>JAPLFV010000257.1:2380-10728 GCA_026390495.1 Pseudomonadota bacterium
ATTGAATGTAATCCTAAGAATATTACCAGTGAATCTTTAAAGACTTGGAAAAATTTAGGCTTTAATCGTATTTCAATTGGAGTGCAGAGCTTTCAAAATGAAGGACTCAAAGCCTTAACGAGAGACCATACTGAAAGTCAATCAAGGGCTGCTGTGTCGTTGGCAGCTGAGTTCATAGAAAATATCAATATTGATCTTATTTATGGCTGGTCTGGTCAAACTAAGAACTCGTGGGAAAATGATATAGAGTCCGCTTTGAACTTACCAATCAAACATTTAAGCCTTTATTCTTTAACCTTTGAAGGGCAGACACCATTTGCAAGGTCTCTAAGACGTGGACTCATGAAAGAGCTTCCAGATTCATTTTTGGCTGACACCTACGAATATGCCAGAAATATCTTGAAGCAGAATCAGTTTCATCATGAAGAAATCAGCAATTGGGCCAAGGAAAACTTCGCGAGTTGGCACAATCACTTGTACTGGCAAGGTGATTACTATGTCGGAATTGGATGCGGCGCCCATGGCTTTATTCCTTCTGATGCTGGTACAGATCACTCGCTTATAGGGAAACGATATTCTTATACGAAAGACCTGCGTCAATATTTACGCGAAAGTCAAACCGCAGGAGAAATAGGTGTAACTATCTATGAAGAGGATCGGACGTCGGAGTCATGGCTTTTTGAATACATCGGCTGTGCTCTTCGGTGCGCCGAAGGAGTCGACCTTCAAGAAATTGAAAGCCGGGGATGGACGTTAAAATTGACATCTCAAATGACTGAAGCCATCAATCAAGGAACGGTCAGGTTTAAGAATAATATTTTTAATTTGATTCCAAGTGAGTGGTTTCGCGAAACATCTTGGAGTTATCTGTTGAGCCAATGTTTTATTCGCGGTCAAACCCGGAATCATTGAAAATGAGCGAGAATTTGATTTCCGCCAGTTTTTATTGCCTGAAAATCCTGCATAATCATTGATATTTTCACACTGTTTCAATATTTTTTTGGGTATAATTAAAAATAATTTCAATTAGTTATCTATATTGAATCGTTATCGCTGTTTTTTTTCTAAAGTTTCCTCATTTCAAAACCGATAAGTGGGGTGCTCGAAACAGTTAGGGATTAAATTTGGGAAACCATGAAGTGAAAACTTCAATTGGAGGCAGACATGATTTTGTCAAAATTTACTATGCTTTGCATGGGTAGTGCCGCCTACA
The DNA here is from genome assembly GCA_026390495.1 of Pseudomonadota bacterium. Lineage (GTDB taxonomy): Bacteria > Bdellovibrionota_B > Oligoflexia > Oligoflexales > RGVZ01 > CAMDKS01. The sequence continues at coordinate 3,594 of JAPLFV010000257.1, forward strand.
CATTTTGGGCCTGTAGCGAGGCTCCACCTGAATCGTCTTCGAAAGTTAAATCTAATCAAGATTCATTGGCAGGTTATACATCCAGCAGTTCTTGCGATCTTCAAGAGACTGGTAAAGCATCTGACGCTGCAAGCAAAAAGGCATTGGAATGCGCATACAATTCCTTAAAGGCTGCTGGAAAATTATCCGGCCCTGGCATTGCTGCAGATTTTGTTGAGATAGTCGATGGAAGCAGGAAAATATATGAAGGAACGATTGCGGCAAGCGAGCTCATTTCAGATCTAAAACAATACATTGAGTCTGAAGGAGTCAATAAACTAGATTCTGATGGAGCTGCAACTGATGCATTTAAATCGGCAGATGCCGGAAAAGTCATTATTGAAGAATCCGCGCTTGGAAAATCACTAGAAAGAAAGGCAATGTACAAATGCCTAGCAGGTCAATACCTTGCAGCAAAATCGCTCTATAAACTGACTCAAACGGCGTCACAGATATCTGGTCAAAAGATCTCAGCGCGGCAAATCTCTGACCTTGCGTCAATCGGCTTAACGAGCGCAGTGGCTCTGCTTGAAAAAATCAGCACAAGTGCAGACTGCCTTGATTGGATCTCTCAAAAACGCACTAAAGACATGGTGAAATTATCTGAAGGTGCCAAGACTTTAGCAAACACCGTGCGGGCCTATGCCGTAGTGGCTCAATGCGGAGTTGATTTAGCAGAAGGCGGCTATGTACTCGCAAAAAATTCTGCATGCCTTGTAGGTGACCTTCAAAATTTATTCCAATCAAATCAAAATGTAGAAAGTCAAAGAGACAACTATATTGAATCCACTCAAGTTCCACAGAATACACTTCAGAATGGGCGAGACGCTTGTATGACAAAATACGGATTGTTTCTTCAACGTCAAACTTTCTACTCTTACGCTTCCAAATCTAATAAATGTGGTGATTATTGTGGAAATAATGGCTTCGCAGGAGCTTACATGAAAGAGAATTTAAGGGAGATCTATCCGCGCAATGACGACTATGCATGGTGCAGCGCCAATGCAACATCTGCTATGAATCAGCAATCAATTACGTCCTGCGTTACCTTTTGTTGCAACCAAGAGGGGCAGTGCACCACGGATGCTCTCAAGAGAGCTGGTTTCTAATGAGACAGCGAGATGCAAACATTACTTTGAAACTGACTGAAACATGCTGCAGCCTTTGCCATTGAAAAACGATGAGCCATTTCGCAATGCAGTTTCAGACGTATCTCTCGATGCGGCGCCGATGGAACCTCCATTCTTAACTTCACTTGGTGGAGGATTCAACGAAACGTAAGATTCAGTATTGTTATCTACAAATGCCTTCAAATACCCTGAACTAATGGCTCGGTTTTCTTTCAATTCGGAGCCATTACCACCCCATTCAATCCCCCCCCAGTTAAGACCTATGATTTCATGGGTTGCTTGTGAAATAATTGGTGCTCCGCTAGACCCTGCTATGATGTCGCAACTGTGTGCCAAATCGTATGCGAAAAGATCATCGCCACCTCGACTCAGCTCCTCCTTCAATTGCAATGCGCAATTTTCTTGCGTTAAGACGGAACTAGGCACTTTGAAGTTCATTCCTTGGGGAGTTACCATATTCTTGTCAATGACTGGATGGTGAACGACGTAGGCCAAAGTTCCGACGGGTTTGTTCTCTCCAGAGATCACGAACGGTATCACTCCTGCGTCCAAAGGTTCCGCTAGGTCAAAAATTGCAATATCGGCTTTGCTATCAACTCGCAAACTGCCCGCTTTGCAGCGACCTATTCGAAATTTTGAAAGGTCATCGAATTTGATTCCAAAAATGATTCGAGTATCATTGCAGGCCCAAGGAGCCAACGCGTTTTGAGGGTCGGCACTAGCGGCAAAGCAATGAGCATTTGCTATAACTCTTTGCAAAATTTGTCCTTCTGCAGGTGCAATCAATGCGCCAGTGCAATAGTGATTTTTTTTCGACGTAGCATCCATGGAAATAATGGAACCAGTTGCTTCGACGGAATTCCGGTAAGATTCTGGAATCCCAGAATTTTCAACGCGCACAATATCATCGTTACCAATGACGAACCCTTGATAGCTTGGCGTCATTGACTTTCTCTTACAGGAGCAAACGTTGCCCAATTGAAAAGCCACAAGTAAAAGGGTGAAAATTTTCAAAACTTTCGGATAACGAGACTGGAATTGCATGATCTCTCCAAACATAAAAACAGCAGCCAAAGGCTTTAGTCAGTAAAATAGAAACCCCGTCACTCTTCGGCTGGAACTAGCCGACGTTTAACCCCGCACGATCCATTAAAATAAAATTGATTGAAATCACAAAATTTCATAAAAATAATAAAGAAATCATGAATATGAAGCTGTCCACAAAAAGGACAATCCATAAACATATTCCGTGCATTTTCCATTATTTCCATATACGATCGCCCTAACAGTCCAGAAAATTGCATTTAATTTATTTTGTCAGGGAGACGAAACATGACTTCGCTTAAGTTTGGATTAATGTTTGCCTTATCGGCTGTATCTGTGGGATGTGGAAGAGGAAACGTAGACAAAAGTAACCTTGATAATATTGAAGATGAACAACGTCTCGTTGTTGTTCATGGTGGATTTAACAGTTGTGGAAGTTCTTCGTTCGATAGCGAGGGTGTTGAATCTAATGACCTCTCTGAAACTCCCTTGTTTGACGATGAAAAAGCAAATGTAGGCGATAGCTTTCATTTCAAACTTGTTGCAGGAAATTGCAAAGCTGCAGCTGCCCAAGGACGCAGCTGTTCTAAAGTCAGTTGGCTCAAAGAGTCAATCGTTGATCGGTTTCAAGGTCGCGGTAAAACTCATTGGTTTGTGTCTTGCCAACCTTTTGATAGGACCGTGTTGAAATGGCGCGATTCTAGAAATTCGAATCTAGAAAAGTCAGGTACACGTGAAGAGATGTGGGCTGATGCCGTAAAATTCTCAGCTAACAAAGGACCAATCAATATTGCAGGACACTCTTACGGCGGTTGGACTTCGATGTATACCGCTTTAAAAGTTGGTGTTCCAGTTAAGCAGATTGCAACTCTAGATCCTATTTCTGTCAGAATGTGCACTCCCGGTGGCGTTACCGTAGGAAGCAATGAGTGCAAACGATTTCCATCTGATTTAAACCCAGCATTTCAACAAAAAGTTAAAGACAATGTAGGGGCATGGTCACACTACTGGCAAACAGTGGATAACGGGGGATTGTTTCAGCTGGGCTTACACTCCGGACCTGTCAAAGCGACCGGAGTCATTCAGCGAGAGCTACCCGTTGGACATGTTGATTTGAATGCAAGCCTTGCGGCATGGAAACTGTTCATCGAGCAAATATAATTTTAATTCCAATCTATTCGTAAATAGCAAATTGTCTCTAAACTGAATAGCCGTCGAATGAATATCGACGGCTATTTTTCATTTTCGGCCTGTCAAATTTTATGCATATTTATTGCACTAGATTGCTTTGAGGGCCGTTGATTCGAGAGGTGAATCAGTCTTCAAAACGATGCAAAACTAATTGTTTCCAAACACTTAAAGGAGAATCACACATGCGGCAATCTTCAGTAAAATATTTGATGCTCGGTATACTTTTGATACTGAACCCGCATTTGATGTCAGTGGAAACCGATATCGATATCGAGTCTGCACAGGCAAATTACAATCAAGAAAAGGCTGAGGCAGATGCCGCGAAGGTTGAATTTCAAAACGCCCAAAATGAGATACAACCGTACCACGATCAACTTAAAACAGCGAAACTACAACTTAGCGCTGCAGCAAACCAACTTAATGTCGCAAAATCCAATCTCAGTGGCATCGTCTCACAAATTGCAAGCAAAAACAGTCAGTTGTCCAATGAGAACTCTAGACTCGAACAATTGATCCTAGAAGCCTCCAATATAAGAGGTGATATTTCACGATCAGAATTGAATTTAAATTCACTAGAAAGAGAGAGGCAAGATAAAGCTAGAGAAATACATAACATGGAAGTTAGAGTCCGCCAGCTTCGCCAATCTGCCGACTGGGAGTGCACATGGGTAGACACAGGACATGAAGAGCACTGGGGCGGACACAGATCTACAAACGCCAATAAGCAGACCGCGAACGATGCTGCCCGTGATGCTTGCTTTGCTGCACATAGCAATTCTTGTAATTTTGTGTCTTGCGAACGAGATTCCCAGCAAATTCGTGATTTGGAGCAACGAATTGCTGATGCCAATTCAGAACTTCAGCGAATTGACAGTCGCATTTCAGATACAAATCAGCAAATTGTAAATCATCAAATTCGATTGGACCAAAATCAATCTCAGCAAGAAATCACTCGTAACCGAATCTTAAATTTGCAGGCCGAGATTAGCTCCCTTAATGACAGCAGGTTTGATGCTCAACACCGTGTCGACGAAGCTGCAAGTCAAGTAGCGATTGCCCAGGCAGAGGTGAATCAGGCGCAATCCGAAGTCAACGCAAGAATGCCAGCCTTCAACTTTGCAAAGGCAGAGTTTGAACGAGAAGTAGCAGAGTCGTTAGCCGCAAAAAAGTATCTTGACCAGGTCGTTGCCAATTACAACGAAGAAAAGAAAAATGCCATCCAACTTGGAAAATCTTCGGGTGAACGCGATGGAGGGCGAGAAGGTAGCGAGCGTGGAACGGACGCTGGAGCCCAATTAGGTGGTGTTGACGGAAATTTAAAAGGTAAAGAAAAAGGTCAAAAAGATGCGGTTGAGCGCAGTCTAGCAAAAGGCTACGCTGTCGGTAAACAATCAGGCTCAACAGATCCATCTCTGTCCACGCATTTTGCAAGAGGTCTTTCTATTGGCGAAAAGCTCGCAGAAACAAATGCGATTAACGAAAAATATCCCGAAGGTTTTATGAAGGCAAAGGCTGAGGTTCTGGCCTCGACTCCTGCAAATTCTGTAACAGTCGACATTTCGGATTCTATAGCGCAAGATCCTGGCAGCAATGGCGTTGATTTACGTGATGCTCGCAAAGACATCATTCCTTCTGCCGCACCTCAATTCAAAGCTCCAATAGAACCACAAGCAATGCCACCTAAACCAGGAGCCGTTCAGATAAAAGTGCCTGCTAAAGATGGTCGATATGAAGATCAACCTTGCGATGGCCTGAGAAAAACGGAGTTTATTGAGGCATGTAAAAGTGAATATTCACAAGGATACCTAAGAGGGCTAAGTCAAGATTTCAAATCCAAATTTCAAATACAATACGATCTACAATTTACACAGAATGCCGCACCAGCCTACCAATCGGCATTTCAAAATGACGCGCCTGCGAGTTTTGAACAAGGTAAAAACGTAGCTGCAGAGCACTTAGGCATCGAAGCAGGATATGCAAAGGTTTACCAAGATCTTGCGACAGCTCAACTGGCCCGAGGAGACTTGGAGTTTAGAAACAGCCTCAATGAAGGTCATTTACTCGTACTGCGAAGCGTTAGCGTCATAGAATCTTCAGGTGATGGCATACTCCAACCTTCAGAGCTGGCAAAGCTAAGTATCACCATTGATAACTTAGGCAAATTATCTAGCCCACTCGATCTCATCAGAGTCAAAATTTCCAGTAAGCAAAATGCAGACAGCCTCAATTTTGAGATTCGCAAACTGCCTTCATTAGCTGGTCAAACCAGGACAACATTGCAAGGTGTTGTTTCAGTTAAATCCACAGGAATTAGCGCAGGCGACTTGGTTCAATTGGACGGAGAGATTGAAGTCATAGAAGATGGCGTTTCTAAACCAATAAGTGCCTTTACCGCTAAAGCAGAAACTCACTTTCCAATCGAGATTACGGCTGTAAAATCTCCAGCACTTTCTCTTTCCCAATATTCTGTGGCGTCGATTACATTTAAGAACATGACAAATAGAACGCTTGAAGGACAAAAAATATTTTTAGCTCGGAAGCCAAAAAATCTTCTTGCGCAAAATCCAGATGGAATCGGATTTCCGGTTTTAGAAGCAGGAAAAGAGAAGGTATTCAATGTCTCTATCAAGCCAGACTACACGGTTGATAGCTCCAATCCTGCGGAAATTTTATCGGAACTGTTAAGCGCTGACGGCAAAGTGGTGTCTGCACAGTTATTGAAGCCAGATCTTAGTGTAAACAGAGAGGCAAGCGTAACGTTGGTGAATATGGATGGTAGTCCAATCAATCAATCGATTAGAGTTAAAGCTGGAACTACCAAGCAATTTAAAATTGGTTTAAGCTGTCCAATAGTCATCAACCAGAGTCGGTTTAACTTTGGAATCTATTCTTTCAGTGAGCCTGGAGTGGGGACTGCTCCTGGGACTGGCATCAGATTCTTGGACAGAGATTGCCCTGCGAAGCCGTCTTATCAGGAACTAGCAGTGTTCATTCCCTTAAGCGTAAAAGGAAAAAAAGTTAAAATTGAAACAGGAATTCAAACGAGAGGTGCGTTCATCCATACAAAAATGCTAGAGGTTATTGCAGAGTAAGAGGCATTACAAAACACCCCCTTGAAGACGCGATCTTCAAGGGGGTGTTTCTTTTTTAATTTATTTTAAAAATTCAATTGAAAGGTAGTTCAGTGCGTTCATAACAATCATAATTGTGTCCGCGGACATGTATAATCAATGTATTTTATCGGTGGCCTAATTCAATGTATTAAAATACTCTCGCCCCGTCTTTCACAGGGAGGTGAGCTGATGAATCTGAATGAAAACTATCTTCGTGCGGGTACAACCAGAACTGAAAAAATGATTCCATATACCCTGATGCGTAAGGACATTCCGAGGATTATTCAATACTTTCAAACTCAAAATTTCTCTGACGATGATCTTCTAGATGTTTTTGCAGTTTTTGAATTTCTGGCTTTGAGATCTAGACGACGCCCCTCAAATACAGAGGTTTTTTTTGAGGAGCATGCTGATGAAGTTTTTAAGATGATATCAGAGCACGACATCGAAACTGCAAAAACGCGAGCAGGTATCTTTTCTGCATTCCAGTTGCGAGATTTGGGAGAGCGTCTAGTTACCGCAGAATTTATAAACTTGTAAAATTTCAAAGTGATCAAGATCAAAGGGGAGGCTATACCAAAGATCTGGATCTTTGTCTCCTTCTGCTAATAAATAACA
>JAPLFV010000377.1 GCA_026390495.1 Pseudomonadota bacterium
GCATCACTGAAGCACATCACAGGATCTAGAGTCCAGCGACATATGAACAGCAAATTGATCTCAAAAATAGTAGACATCGACACATCACGATTGGTCTTGGAAGTGCGTCGCGAGATTCATGCAGCTGAAGTCTATGAAGCTTGCTGTGATGAGAGCCTCTACACCTATATTTCGATGAATATTCCTGAGTCTCTAGACTGGCTTGCAAACAGCATGAAAACACTCGAGCGTCAAACATCTCCGGATGGAAGCGAGCTTTGGTTTGGCTGGGTTGGAAAAGATAGGGTATCTAAAAAACCAGTTGGAATTTTTGGTATCACGATTGTTGGAGAGGCAGCATTTGTTTCCTACATCGTTTTTCAGGAATTTTGGGGCTGTGGAATGGCTGTTGAGGCCTGTGATGCGATGATAAAATATATCAAAGTAGCATTTAGTCCGAAACGCTTTGTCATTGAGATGGACACGAGGAATCGATCCTCGGTTAAGGTTGCTGAAAAGCTTGGATTTGAATTTGTGAAGGTTACTGATAATGCTGCCATGATTAAGGGCAAAGTTAGTCATGAGTTTCAGTTTCAAAAATTCTGAGTCAAAATAAACCAATGATTATGTCTCTGTTAATCCTGGTCAGATTTGGCACAATCAAATCCGCTCCCACTGATTTCAGATCTTCAGCACTTGAATGGCCACCAGTGCACACGCCAACGCATCTCATGCCAGCTGCTTTTGCGGCTTTGATCCCTGCTTCTGCATCCTCAAAAACCACACATTTATTGGGTGCGATATTTAAAATGCTAGCGGCTTTTAAAAAAACTTCCGGGTTAGGTTTTCCTCGCTGAGTATCTTGACCAGTGACGGTGGCTGCAAAAAAAGATGAAATGTTTGTTTGCTTGAGGATTTGCTCCAAGTTAGCGCGAGGTGCTGATGTCCCTATGGCTTGCAAATGCCCATTTCTATGGAAGTCTTCTATGAGTTCGCGTGCTCCGGGCAAAAGTGAAACGCCATGTTTGCTAATGGCGTCACGGTATTCTTGTTCTTTGCGATTAGAGAGTTCCTCACCATCTTTTTCAGACATTGCGGAGCCAAAGAGGTATTTGATGATTTCTGGGTTTCTATGGCCGAATGTATTGGCAAAATCTTGTTGTGAAAAATTTCTGCCAGCACTATTCGCAGCATTGCGCCACGCGATGTGGTGATGCTCCGCGGTATCAACCAATGTTCCGTCCATATCCCAGATAATACCAAAGGTCGGAGTTGTCATTGATTACGCCTTCCTGGTTTTTTTTGCTGACGTGCTAGCTTTAGGTTTTTGCATGGTTGCTTTTGCAGTCTTGGTCGCAACTTTGGGCTTCGGTGATTTTATTGAAGTGCTCTTCGAAGTGGGTTTGCTTTTCTTTGCTGGAAGCGATTGGCATAACTCATGGGCTTTAGAAACCCATTTATTTAGCGAAGCTTTTTTGTTGTGAAAATCGATTGGCATCAAAACCCAATGAGCCATTTGCTTGGGTCCGGCCTTCCAAGGCTCTGCGCCCGCGAGTGACATTAATTTGCTGTAGTCAGGTTCATTCGGAATTTTTACACCAATGCGTCCAGTCTTCCAAACAAGTGCGAATACATTTTCATTGACCCAAGCGGCGTGGCATCCAAACATTTTTTTGGAACTGACGTTAGAAAGTGTACTGGTTGCAACATCAAGCAATGCGTTTAATTCTTCGATTTTCGTAGGCATTTAAGACTCCTAAAATGCAGATTGAAATTGCGGGAATACTTTTTGGCTTTCGGGAAGTTGGTTGAGTGTGCCAAAATCGCAGACCTTAGCCATGGCTTCCCAAATTTTAGCTACTGCAGGATGATCGTGAGATCTTTTTGCAGCGGCTTCGGAGACCCCGAGTTGACCGCCAGCTGAATTCTTTGGCTTATAAATTGCCATGACTAGAACGGGATTATGATTCATTTTCTACCTCGCTAAAATATTGGTTCCAAGATTGAAGCACCTTTGACATTCTTTTGGCTTGCAAAATGTAGTGTCGCTCTCTGCCTCTCTTTTCCACGACAATGAGGCCTGCATGTTCTAAGATGTGAAGATGACGCGTCATCGTGGGCCAAGAGCTTGTAAACCTCTGAACGATTTCTCCTGCGGTCATTTGTCCTCCGCGACCAAGAAGCACAACAAGAATGCGCCTGCGATCTTCATGAGATAAGGCTGAAAATACGAGTTCAAAATCATCTAGTTCAGTTTCAGCGCGACTTTTTGGAAATGGTCTATTCAACATAATTATATTTAGCATTTATGCTAAATAAATGCAAGTAGAAATTTATTTAGTTATTATGGAGACTTAACCAATGGGTGCTTTGCGACGTTTGGATCGTGCCGACACCTTTCTTGTTTACTAGATCAAATCCTAATATCATTGAGACGAATGCGGAATTATTGGCCAAGAACCTGTGAGGTACTATGTTAGTTCGCTTTCTTTTGGTGCTGACGCCTTTTGTTTTTTTGTTTAGTTGCAAGGATCGCAACTTTACTGGAATGGCAAAAAAGGATTCTGTTGATAAGTTGGATTTAGGAAAATCTGATTCAAGCAATCCTGATGGAGATAAATCAACACCACCTCCAGTGGAGATAAATCCAGATGAAGCAAATCCCACACCTACTGCGACTCCAGTACCAAATCCCACAGATATCCCCCCTGCTGAATCAGATTGTAAAGAATACAATATTCCACCAGAAGAATTTGATAATCTCGATGGA
>JAPLFV010000385.1 GCA_026390495.1 Pseudomonadota bacterium
AAGCGATTTGATTTGATAAAGCCATCTGAGTGCCCCCTTTTCTTTTTAAGTTTGAGGCGACTTTAGTTGACCTCGTCGAAATTGGGGCACACTTTTTTCTTTTTAGCACATCCCCATGGACACTTCGCTTTGCTCAGGATAAACAAATTCTAGAAGTTAGCGGCGATGCCGCTAACGTTCTGAATTTGATTACATCATCCCGCCCATTCCGCCCATGGCACATGATGTACTGCCTGCACTGGTACTGACAAGTATGTTCTAGTATTTACAAGTATTTAAAACAAAAAATTACACCCCGGTTCGCGAGTTGATTGGTATGAATAGGTATCTCTGGGCATAAAAATCGTCCCAGTTTCGTCCCAGTTGCTATTTTGTTGTCAAATTGAACAAATGGATCGCTCGCCAAAACCAGTCGTTGAAAACCAAACGATAATTTTGAAGGAGGGAATTTCATGGCTACAATAAAAACGAAGTTTGTGAACAATAGTGAAACCAAAGTAGAGCAGAAGGGGAGTAGATCTGTAACAATGGCACCTATCCGAGTGAGACAAAAAACCAAAACCAGACTTGATCAGTTGCTAAAGCAAGCGAATAAAGATCGTCTGGGACGCAAAATCAAAACTGACGATTTGATTGCGTTTGGTCTGGCATTGATTACCGACGAGCATATTTCTGAGATCTGTCACAAAACTCTCAGCAATAAAGACCGCCTTGAGATGCTGTTTTTGAAACTAACCAAGGAGCGACGTTGCTCGAGTCGCGAAGAATTTTTTGGTTTGTTACTCGAAGGAAAGGTGGCGATTTAATTTCTTGATAATGTGCAGTTGAGGTGATGAGCTTCAACTGATTTTTTGTAGATTCAGTGTCACTTTTTAAGTAAGACTGAAATATCATCGGTAAGAGAAAAGTCACTGATGATCAACACGCGATACTGACCATATTTCCTCTGACCTTCGCGCTGCCTTTCCACATATGAGAGGACTTTCAGCTTCCAACCTCAAATACATGCGTTTTTTTGCTCAAGAGTGCCCAAACCGTCAAATTGGTCAGCAGATCGCTGACCAATTGCCCTGGTTTCATGTCGATACTATTGGAAAAAACTGAATTTTAGGTTTTGGCATTTTCTACTGGCTTTATTTGGCAATTTTTTTTGCCAACTAACTTTCCTGTTGAACATGCGGTTACAAAGCTCACTTTGGGTTATATTTTATCGTCACGACAATTTAACCTTGACAAAGAGTACTCTTAAGTGTACTCTTTGTAATAGAGGTTTTAAACTAATGCAAAGTGCTAATGCAAAAAAATTTCGATCCGAATTAAAGGATTACATGGACGCCGCGATTGGTGAGCCAATTCGGATAAGTCGACGCGATGGACAAAGCTTCATCCTGATGTCCGAGCAAATTTATGAGGACTTTCGAAATGAAATCCAGTCTCTTCAAAGACGGCTTCTTGGCATGAGCGAAATTATTGAGGGCAAGACGGTTCCCCCTTGCTAAAGGCGAGGATCGCACATCTCGTTTTAAAAAAGCTAAATAATGGCTATTCATTTTTTTCAAACCTCCCAGTTTGTTGAAATTCGTTCTAATATAGAACAACATCTTTTTGACTCCGTCCTTGATATCGAGAAGAGCTCAGAAATCGCACTTCAGTCCATCGAATCATTTGCAAATGCAATGGATCGCCTCATGGAAAAACTTGAGCAGATGTATCAGACGACGAGTCAAAAGAATATTCACGGCGAGAAATCTTTCCCGATTCGAGGGGGGGGGCGCTATCGAGTGTTTTTTAAGGTCATACCTCGACGTGACGGAGATTTTGACATTACTTTTTTAGATATTGACGACAACAAACAGTCGAACCTAGATCGCTTTCCTGATCACAAAATCATTACATTTGAAAGTGATGACTGAAAATCTTCGCCTGCCTAGCGAGTTTTTGGTAGCGGTTGGATGGACGGTGAAATATTTCAAAAGCTGACAAATCTAAAGGCAGTTTAGTCCTTAAGGCATCCCTGTGAGGGGACTATACTGCCGTATAACGAGTTAGAAATATGTCCATGTCAAACTGAACAAGGAACAGTGATCGCTTTGTCGAGCGAGTGCGAGAACGAAAGTCAAAAAAAGTGCTCTGCCCCTTGCGAGACAGAGCCAATTGAGATCAATCAGATCAATTTACTGACCGACCAGCGACAGGTGAAAACCAGACTTTTGCAGAGAATCAGTTACTGACATTGCTTAAGTGCGCCCTCATGGATGTAGTAAGTCCAACTTTTTGTCGCTGCAGTCAGTTGGCCGCTAGAGTCAGAGGCTGATTTACAACCTTCGTTTTTCCATGCTAAAACACGCACATCTTGGTCTACCTTTGTGGCTGTCGTACTGGTATTGTGGACAACCAAAAGATCTATACCTTGTATTGTTGCAGACATAGAGCTGAAGATTACGCTACTCAAGTTTAATTTTCCATCATCCAGAAATGTCTCAATTGGATGCCAAGCTTCGACAGGGCCATCAATAACTAACTGTGTACCCGTTCCATTAAACCTAAGCTGGATCGCATTTTTCCAGCTTGTGCCATCTTGAGCAGGATGAAGCGTAACTTTTCCAAGACGAATTTTTGACTCAGCTGTTTCAACTTCAATGCCGGTTCCGAATAAATCAACATTGTGCATTGCAATGTCTACCGCATTTGAAATCCAGTCTCCATTTTCATGAATAACCAAAGCGATTAACTCACCTTTGGTCGCATTGCCATCACCATTAGTATCACCACCGACAGTGTCATCTTGAGAACTCGTTACAACGATACGATTATCGTCAGTGCCTTCAAATGACAAATCAAACTTGTGGCCTCGAAATCCGGACTTGCCCGGGGCACTTGAAGGAATTTTTAACTTCACACCAGGGCCCACAACCAACTTGCTTCCTTTAAGAAGCTGAATGTCTGGAGAAACAGGATACCGTGTTTCTCTGATCACACCGGTCGTGTCGCCATACTTTCCCATGACTCCGACATGCGGTTGATATTGCTTTCCAGCGACAATTTCTATGCCGGTGATATCAAAAGGGTAACCAACGAGGGCCACTGGGTTAATCTTCTCGGCGACTACTTTCACGTTCTCAAATTTCATTGCCATGCCTGAAGTTGATCTAGTAGAAGTTTCACCTGTAGAAATTTGTAGACCTCCTGTTAAAGTACCATGACCTTCAATCTTGACGTTTGTCATACTCAGGTCGTTAAAACCTGACGTATCCTGGAGAGTATAGGTAATTGGCGTTCCTAAAGACTTAATATTGGATAGTTTTGTTTTTCCTGACAAATTGAGTGGCATTGCGCCGACCAGCTGAGTCTCGAACGTGGAGCTTCCTGTAACAGTTACCTGACCTGTGACTGCTCCAAACATCTTGCTAGGTCGGTCTCCACCGATATTCAAATACCTTTGTTCAGAAACATCTATATCTACAGGCAGCGCAAGTGCGCCGACGTTACCCGATAACACGATCGCCTCGCATTGTTCTCCTTTAACGACGACACGGTCAGACTGACGATTTATAAACTTTGCAGAACCGCCAATACTTCCCACTTGATTTAAAGCGACACAGCATACACTCATTTTACGGAGGTTTTCATCGATAGCGTATCCATATCCGCTAACGCTGCAGCTAATATTGCTAGTGCCAAGTGCAGCAGCACTGTTAAACGAAAATACCTCCTTCTCACCCTCTGGAATTTGAGTAAATGCCGGTAGCTGATCCTTCGGAGGAAGTGGGGTAGGATTGCTACCGCCGCCGTCATCTCCTCCGCCGGAGGATCCACCGCATGACGTTAGAAACGACAGAAGGAAAAGATGCTTTATTTCGATGCGCATAAAATATAACTCCACTAGTTTGACAAAGTTTTGTCGTGATTCAAACCAACTTCAACCATTGATGTCGATTGCGCCTTGTTGAGCAAACGATTGGTCTGATTTTGAGTACGTGGTTGTCCTAATATCGGGCCACCAATTGTTTCACGCGAGGAGAGCTTTCATTGCGCGTGGTTTTAAGCATTTGGGTGTTGAGTGTTTTTTAGTGAGGTTTGTCACAAAAAGTTGCTATATTTGTGAATTATCGCCCTGATTTATAGGTGGAATTTTTCACAAAAAGTTGCTATATTTGTGAAAACAGGTGTGAGGATCATATGACGCAAAGTGTCGATGTGGCCGTAAAAAATAAGATTATAAGACATGGAAATGGTTGGTGTTTTACCATCAGAGATTTTCTGGGGTTAGGAAGCGACGAATCTATTCGCCAGTCACTTTTTCATCTCAATAAGCAAAAGTTTATCAGGCGGCTTACTCAAGGGATCTACGACTACCCCAAAGTACATGAAGTCCTCGGCATTGTCCCTCCAGACCTGACCGAGGTTGCAAGAGCAATAGCGGAGAAAAATGGTGTTAAAATCCAGCCGGCGGGCGCCTACGCCGCAAATTTGGCTGGATTTTCGGAGCAAGTTCCAGGACGTCTTGTCTTTCTGACCGAGGGGCCGTCGAGAAAGGTCAAAATTGGCAATCAGGACATCGTATTTAAAAAGACGACGAGCAAGATCATGGCGTCTGCAGGAACGAGAGAAGGAATTATTATTCAAGCCTTCAAAAATTTAGGCAAGACCCACATTGATCAAACAATCCGTGCACGTACTCGAAAATTTTTAGAACCTTCTGAGAAAAAGGATATTCGAAAAAATATGAAATTTGCGCCGGCATGGATAAGAATTCTCGTTTTTGAAATCATGGAGATTTCCAAATGACGAGAATTTATCTTCTACCAGCGGAAGAACGGGAGCTTTTTTTTCGCACAGCTGCGGATACGCTCAAAATCTCATTCGACATCATTGAAAAAGATTATTGGGTTGTTTGGACCCTTGGAAGGCTTTTTGAATTGCATGAACTTAAAACTCATCTAACTTTCAAGGGCGGTACGTCTCTTTCCAAAGTTTATGGAATTATAGACCGATTTTCTGAGGATATTGATCTTTCGATTGAACGCAATTTTTGGGGACAAGAGGCAAGCCTTGATCCCGAAAAAGCAGGGTCAAAAAAGAAACAACGACTCGTTTTGGACAATCTGGCTAAAACTTGCTCAGACTACATCCAGCAAAAAATGATCTTTGATCTGCGAGCAAATATTTTCGAAAAATTGAGAACAGCTGACAACTGGAAGATTGAAGTTGATGCGGAAGATCCAGATGGACAAACACTACTTTTTGAATATCCGAGCATAGCTTCTAAAGGCGGTTACATTCGTCCAATTGTGAAAATTGAAATGGGAGCGAGGTCAGAACATTGGCCAGTGAGCAACCGTAATATTCAAAGTTATGCAAAAGATGCTCTCAAAGAAAAAACTTTCGAAGATAGAGTGATGGTGCGGGTTCTCAATGCAGAGCGAACTTTCTGGGAAAAGGCGACGATTCTTCATCAATATGCTCATTTGCCGGAAGAAAAGGACGTGCCGCCTAGATTGTCGAGGCACTATTACGATTTCTTTCAGTTATTGAATTCAACCGTCAAAGAGAAAGCATTGAGTGACATTTCGTTGTTGGAGCGGGTAGGCATTCATAAAAGTATTTATTTTGCGTCGGCATGGGCAAACTACGGAGCGGCCCGAAAAGGCACCTTAAAGCTGGCTCCCCCCACAAGAATTCTTGAAGAGCTTGAAAAAGACTATACATTGATGGAGCCCATGTTCTTCCGTGCCATTCCCGAATGGCAGCTGATTTTGAAAACTATCGGCGAGTTTGAGAGCGAATTCAACTCCTAGCACAGTCAATGATCTGGTGTAGTTTGCTCAAAAAACGATTGAACATAGGATTAACATCAATGCCGATTCGTCTTTGATTGGGTCTTTTTCTGACCCTTAACTTTTTTGACTATTTTAGCAGGTTTTGACGTCTTCGCCTTTTTGAGTGGTAGAGCAAGAACTCGTTTTGGTGCCGCGGTCTTCTTTTTTCGCACAGAGACTTGCTTTTTGACAACAACAGCTGACACTTCCAAATCCATTTCAATTCCAAAGAGTGATCCGAGATCATTTGTTTCTAGGGATTTGTCTTTGACCATTCTGGTTTTATTTATGGCAGTAGATGTTGAGGCTTTGGCGATCAATTCTAAATGATCAACATCTCGCAGACGAAACAGCATTTCGGGTTCATGGTCGAGTCTGCTGCCAACGCCGTACAAGGCGGCAGCCACGTGCTTGCACATCGACGCGTAGTCAGGGCATGAGCACTTAAGAGTGATTTGTTGGGGTGTGGGAAACAAGCCCGCTTCTTTTGAGGTGACAGTCTCCATGACCCCTTTAGAGAGTTTTCCCTGTAGAAGATCCAACAAAGAATCAATTTTACCGGTGCAACTTGCGAGAACTTTTTGCCAGCGAGAGTTCTCAAGGGACATGATACCAATTTCGACCTTGTATAGCGACGAGCCGCTCACCAGAGCTTGGATTTTGCCTGGGGCAATTTTAAGATCAACCACAGAACCATTGCGAACATACGTTCGACCCCGTGGCAATCTGTTCTCGAAGTCAGAATAGGACTCGAGATTTTCGCACCAAGATTTGCCCCAAAAAGTATTTGCAATAGTGCGACCATCGATAAAAACGGGCGATACCTTTTCGCCTTTTTTTGTCATGGTCGCAATTTTTTTTGCCGCCTGACGGCGTCGTTCTGCAACCGGAACATAAGGAGCCCAGCCACCATAACCGCTGGACCTATCATATCTACTGCTTTGTCGTCTCCAAGCCACAGGATACCTCCAAAATTTAATTACGGGAATCAAGCACCATCAACAGCGCGGTTTAAATCAAGTGACACTAACTTCAAAAGATCATCGTTGCTCAGTTCGGTCAAGACAGTTTCACCTGTGCCTTCCAATACTTCAGTAGCCATCGATTTTTTTTCTTCAATCATCGAGTCCACTTTTTCTTCGATCGTCCCGCGGCATATAAATTTATGTACCAAAACATTACGTTTTTGGCCAATCCTAAACGCACGGTCGGTCGCTTGATTTTCCACGGCTGGATTCCACCAACGGTCAAAATGAATCACATGAGAGGCGGCTGTCAAATTGAGTCCCGTCCCTCCTGCCTTAAGCGACAATATAAAAAAAGGTGGTCCCACGTCGGATTGGAATTGCTCAACCAGAATTTTTCGTTGTTTGACCGAAGTTTCACCGTGCAAGATCAACCCTGGCTTACCAAAGATTCCTTCCAGATGCGCGGCTAGCGGGACCGTCATTTCACGAAACTGCGTAAACACCAAAACTTTTTCTTGCCGTGAGGAGATCTCCTCACAAATCTCGCCAAGTCGCGTAAACTTACCACTTGCCGATGCGTCATAGATCCCGTCCCCCAGCCAGTGGGAGGGATGATTGCAAATTTGTTTAAGGCGCACCAAAAACGATAGAATTAGTCCACGCCGCTGAATTCCTTCCACCTCATCTAATTTCTGGGCAAGTTCCTTGACAGCCTTTTCATAAAGTCCTGCTTGGATTTTGCTGAGATCACAGTAGGCTTGCATTTCTGTCTTTTCGGGAAGATCAGAAATAATACTGCGATCGGTTTTAAGCCTGCGAAGAATATAAGGGCGAACCAACTTTCTCAGTGCAGGGTAGGGGTTGTTTGCATCCTTGATAAATTTGCTAAACGATTTAGCGTTGCCAAGAAGCCCTGAACAAATAAAATCAAAAATCGACCATAGATCACTCAGGCGATTTTCCACAGGCGTCCCGGTCAAGGCAATGCGATGTCGCGCTTGCAAAGATTTGGCTGCTGCGGTTTGTTTGGCACCCGGATTTTTGATCGCTTGGGCCTCATCAAGAACGGCCAGATCCCATACGATATCAGAAAGCCACTCGTACCTGCTAAGAAGGCCGTAGGTTGTGATGGTGAGGTCTGCAGTGTTTATTTTTTGTTTGCTCTTGATATCGTCATCGCTGCGAGAAAGCGACGACGGATGTAGAACAAATAATTTTAAGGATGGGGCAAATTTTTCAGCTTCCGCGAGCCAGTTGTGGATGAGTGAGGTGGGCACCACCAAGATTGCGTGACTTTGTTTGGTTTGTTTTTTGATTAAAAGAAGCAGCGATAAAATTTGAATAGTCTTACCTAGGCCCATGTCATCGGCAAGGCATGCTCCAAGTCTTAGGTGGTGGAGTCGCCATAGCCACTGGACGCCGGATTTTTGGTATGGTCTCAAATTTGCCTTCAATGACGTGCCTGGATCAGCCTCTGCTGAGGCGCTAGGATGATTGAGTTCCGTCAGAGTTTTCGCCAACCAGTCACCGGCGACAACCTGCTGCCAATCACCGCTTGCTGCTCCAGCTGGTCCAGTATCTAGTCCACCTGCGAGACTAGAAGCACCGGCCAACAGTCGCATAGCGTCGGCAAAACTCACGCCGTCTTCAGCCACGGATTTTTGCACCGAGTGCCAGTGGTCTAAAACTTGATTGAGCCGCTCCTGGTCAATTTCAACCCATTTTCCATTAATTGATACTAAACCAGACGTGCTTTTTAAAATCTCTTGCCACTCGGCAGCACTGACGGAGATACCTTCAAGGGTGAGTTCGACACTAAAATCCATTAAGGCATCGAGACCAAGGCCAGGCGGGCCGTTTTTTCCGACGGTAACTCGCACCTCTGGTCGGGGTGGACGTTTGGCCTGCCACCAGTTGGGTACGCGAACAATCACGCCAGCTGCCTCAAAGGCCGGAATGTCTTTAAGAAATCGATATGCATCTAATGCTGTCCATGCCAAGGGGTGAAAAATTTCTCCGGAATCGATCAGTTCTTTTAAAAGTGGGCTTTTTTCTGCGGCAAATTGTACAGGCTTCAGCAAAGTCACAAGTGCGTTTTTATTGCCTGCGCCAGAAAACTCTTGGACCGCTCTGCCAAGGGGCAGATGTTGAACCTTGGCTTTTGCCGACAAGCGGTTGGCGTAGGTGGCAAGAAACGCAAATGGCTGGTTTACATTTTGCTTATTCTCAGCCAAATGAAAACAGACGCGGCCGACAAGGTTCCAGGCGGGATTTAAAGAATGTAAGAATTCTTCGGCTGTACCTTTGTAATCGGAAAGTTGACTTCGGATATGAACGACGAGGTCTTGCCAAAGACGTTCAAGAAGTTCCATAGAAACATATTCTCCGCCTCGCATCGGTGGAACATCAGCAATGAGTCCCAACAATTCGTTGGCGGGTGGAGGTAGGACAAGGTGACGGCGTTGTTCTTCGAGATCGGGAATGGCACAAAGCTGTGTGAGTGGCATTCTAGCGAAATTTCGCCAAAAGGTCAGTGTCGGTGGCAGATCTTCTAAAAGTACCTTGCTGCTGAGGTGTAAAAGACCTGCAGCGGTCCCGCGTTTAAAGGCAGTCTGAATCGCATCTGAGACTTCTGAAGAAATCAAGGATGAGACCTGCGAGTTGTTGTCACAGGTAAGTTCGATGTGAATTTGACCCTGCGGAGTTAGGGTAGTTTCAAGTCCAGGGAAAGTGGTTTTTGTTGTCATAAATCAAAGTGCTTTGACAAAATTTTCGGCGAACTTTAATTCCTTCATTTCACTGCATCGCTTCAAATAGTGGTGATTTTCCTCGATATCGTTGGGCGCGGAATGCTGCACCGCGCATTTCTTGAGTTCTTTGAGTAACTCAACGACTTTGGGGTGGGTCAACAATTCGGCGAAGAAGCGTTTTGACTTGGGCGAGCGACACTTGAAGTAGCCACCCATCGACTC
The DNA here is from genome assembly GCA_026390495.1 of Pseudomonadota bacterium. Lineage (GTDB taxonomy): Bacteria > Bdellovibrionota_B > Oligoflexia > Oligoflexales > RGVZ01 > CAMDKS01. The sequence goes on from JAPLFV010000385.1 coordinate 9,760, forward strand.
ATAGCAGTAGACGCCCGCATTATAGTCTTGTGCTTCGGCATAATTTGTAGGCTCGGGTGCGTGTCCTATTACTAAAACGGGAACGCCAAGTGGATAGTTTAATAAGGCAAATAGAAAATTCTTTCGAGCTTTGAGCAATTGTCCTTGTTCATGTTGGGCAAATGCAGCGACCGCACTGTCCATGGGTGAAATGTTCATGACGCGGAGAGCATATTTTTCTGCTTCCGACCAATTGCCGGTATTGAGAAAAAGTAGAGCCTTATGGCAATCAGCTGTTATACCATCTCCACATTCTACTTCAAGCGTTTCGCATATCCTAAATGCTTCGTCATAGGCTTCTTGGTGATTCAGCGCCAGCACGAGATTTCTTAGACCCCGGATATAGGGGCGTGTTTTGAGATCCGTCCAGTAACGCTCTTTGCGGCAGCGTTTTGGAAAGAGTTTACGACCAAGCTCAATGGTCTTGCGAAAGTGATAGATGGCTTTGTTTGAATTACCCAGTTTTAGGTAACTTAACCCAAGATAATTGTGACCTTCAGCATAATCGGGAAAACTCTCAGTCAAAAGTGTAAAGGCCTCGATAGCACTCCGATGGTCCCCTTTTTCATGGTAGTGAGCCGCGGTTTCCTCGACATCGCCGTTGATGCCCCAGTCATGTAAACTTTGACGCCAGTAAAACTCATTGTCATCGCAATTCGGCAGTTGAGAACCATCGAGTAAACTTAGTTTTTCGTCGATAATTTCGCGAAGAAATTCAAGCTGGCCTTTATGATCGCGCAGTAGTTTGGCCGACGGAGCTAAGGACAATGGATCTGCTTGAACAAGGTGTCTTGTAAATCCATGCAGGCTAGTTTTAAAATGCGAGACTAACCTTTGATCGCGTTGGTCAGGTAGGTCTGGCAAGACATGCAGGTGAGAGTCAATTCCTTTGTTGATGTTCTCCCAGTCAAATTTCAATGCCGGATACTCTCCTTCAAGCAGGTGCTGAAAGAGATGGCTCTGATTTTTGGTGCTGCGCCCCAAGGCACTCAAGGCTTCAGCCTTTGAGAAAAAAGTAAACAATACCTGTTGTGTTACCGAGCCACTGGTTGGATCTCGTTCGCCTTGAACAATCGCAACTTGATTTCCTTTGATTCGCACATAAGCCATGAACACTGTTTCCTTACATCATTGAAATGGAAGAAGGTATTTAGCAGCTTAAGTATTGTTGTGCAATAAAAAAAATATGCACAACATGGATTGAGACTAAAGGCCAATCTTTTTCCCTCGCACTTAAACTACATGAAATATTTGACGAAAGAGCGGAACGGTGCATGGAATTTATCAATTTGCCGAGTATCTGTTATGCGCCGGAGGAACCACCACATGACGTTAGAAACGACAGAAGGAAAAGATGCTTTATTTCGATGCGCATAAAATATAACTCCACTAGTTTGACAAAGTTTTGTCGTGATTCAAACCAACTTCAACCATTGATGTCGATTGCGCCTTGTTGAGCAAACGAT
>JAPLFV010000200.1:0-4712 GCA_026390495.1 Pseudomonadota bacterium
CCGATTGGAATCAAAGATTTAGTTGATGACTCAATTCTGTAAAATTTATGAAAATACCAAAATCGGATTTTATAACTTTTAAAATTTAGGAACACTGTCATAATGTATGTTAAAATCCCTTATAAGCACTTAAATTTCTGAGTACAATCAATTGACTAAAGAATTCAATGATTGATTTGTTGAAAATCGATTGGCCACAGCAGACCGAGAGGACCAAAACCAATATGACTAGAATCAATCATTCAACCAGAATAAAGTTCACGACGCTGCTCACTTATTCGGTCGCCACATCAATTTATTCTTCATCAAACTATGTCACCTTGTTCGCTCAGGAAGCATCTCAGGTTGAATCCGCAGATTCATCGACGCCTTCAACCTCATCTACTTCGCCTACAGCCACTCCGTCAGAAGGTACGTCCGGGGTAAAAACTCAACCTGGATCAAACCCATCAAAGCCAGGCACGTCTCCCTCAGGCACTGCAGAAGATCCCAGTACCGATGCGGCTAAACCAAAAAAGAAGAAGAAAAAGAAAAAGAAGAAAAAGAAGGCAAATTCCAAATCTGATTCGGCAGAAGCAAGTACATCCAGCCCCGAAGATGGCCCCACAGAAATTGGAGGACTTAGCGGCAGCGCTCAAGAGTCGCCCTATGTTACTAGTTTTCAAGATAGCAATGAGGATCCGGGATATTATGGACCTTGGCTGGGAAAAATAAACGCAAAAGTTGTAGGAGGCAATATAATAATCTCTGGTGGCTCAATGAAGACTGGAGCATCCAATAGTGTCATTGCTCGAATCACCGATGAATCAACTAACAAAATTAAACTTCAATATGCAGCACCCCTTGGTGCGATGAGATTTGGAACGCAAATTTCATATACTTCAGGTCTGAGGAAGACCTCCTACAGTGGTGAAGATGCGCCAACAAACAATCAAAAAGAAACTGAAAGTGATCTATCACCAACACTCGCCGTTGGTTTCGCTCCGACTAAAGTCTTGGATCTGCAGCTGGATATTAACTACACCCAAATTTCCACAAAATACACATCGGATGCTGATGAAGACTATGCTTCCACAATAAAATATGCCTATCCATGGTGGCTTTTAAGTGTTGGGGCCCATAGCCACTCTTTCGAAGCAAGTTTGCGTTTCTATCCTGGCTCAAAAGTCAAAGGAAAAGAAGAGACATCTGGCGAATTGAGCTCCTCTGAGGAAGGTCCAGAAAAGCCACTTCCTTTATATATATCCACCCAAGGTCGATTTAGATTAACGCCAGAATTCTCATCAGGACTCCTGATAGAGAGTATGTCGTCAAATTTAAGCGGCGTTAAGAGTACGAGCATTAATTATGGAATCGAATTTGGACTTCTAATGTCTACCGTCGAAACAGGACTGCTCATTTCGACTAATAATATGAAAGCTACATTTGAAGCTAGCGACGACTCTGATTCTTCGGAAGCAACGGCGTCTTCACAGAATTTTCAGGTGAATATTACCTATATTCAATCAACAATTGCAAAAGTTGCATTGGATTTAGGGTATGCCAATCGAAGAGAAGAGCTTGGCTCCAGTTCAGGCTCAGGCGCAAGCTATAGCCTTGGCTTGCGAGGAAATTTAGTCTTTTGATACTGAATCTGTTGCCTATGAGCTCAATCGAACTGTATCTAAAAAATGGGGTCGCAAAATCTATTTTGCAAAAGTAGACTTGCGCGCCAGGACCGCAGCTGAAGTGAGAACCACCAAACTCATACTCAGTTGCAAGAGGTTTGCTGGTTCTGAGAAAGCAAAAACAGAAATCAAAACTGCAATTGGTAACTTTATATCAGAAGCCACCGCCAATTGGGACACATTGACTTTAATGACACCCCAGTTCCAAATCAAAAAACCGACCCCTGAGGACACGATTCCCAGCCAAGCAATCACCAACAGGTCTTGACTGGTTGCCCCTCCAAACGCGGGACCAGCTTGAATCAAATGACTCACGAGATAACAAATCAAGCTTGCTGCAAAAGCTCCCGAAAAATAGAAAGGAACTCCAACCAGTGGAGACTTCTGCGTACCCATTGTACCGTCCTGAAAAAGTAGACTCTGGCCAAAAGCAAACAACAGATTTGAAATCTGAACCAAACCAAATCCAATCAATATGGGTCCCAAATCAGAAGCAAGAGGCTTCCAGGCTGCGATCAACCCACCGACAATTGCCAAACTAGTGGCAAAAAACAAAGATGAGTTCCAAGATTTTTTTTGAACCACATAGATACCTGCAACAAATACCGGAGTGAGCATCGTAAACAAAGCCACTTCATATGCCTTTAAATACCGAAACGAAAACAAATAGGGAGCATACATGAATCCAAGCTGCAGTGCTCCGACTGCGGCAAGGCGAAGTCGCTTAGAATTAGGCATATCTGAAGGTCGATAAAAAACTAGGCTAAACAAAAAAGCCAAAAGGAGTCTTGCGCAACTCAAAAAAAATGGATCAATGTGTCCTGTTTTCCCTTTAATCAGTCCAAAGGAAAGTCCCCAAATCGCTGACGCGCCAATAAGCCATTTCATCAAAAATCCCCTCGTCAAAAAAAAACTGGTGCGATCGTCTCCAAATCTGACGCCATCTTCAATCAACTAACCCGACCATTGATTAGCCGACTAGTGATATAGCAATTGTCGAAAGTCACAATCAAAAACACTTTAACTCCTCACAATTCGTAACCATTCCGCGATCGACACTGCGTGCAGCGAGAAGAGCCAATGAGAACAAGGCGTTCACGAGAACCGAAGCACAGCATACCCATGTATTTGAGCATCGGATCGGAGTGAACAACGCAGCTATTATTGGCGATTTCCGCTGCCTTTCAAACATGCTGAATAGTTACCACAATTCTTAAGTGAATCCATCCCTATTGGCGCACTAGACTTCAGACTGGCACAGGCTCTGCTTAGCCCGCCCGGAGATCTCAGGCCTGATTTAAATTCAGCAACGAACTGAGCTTTAGGCTCATCGATCTGTAGCGTCCAATAACTGGCTATGATATAACCTCGACTTATGAAATTGAAGAAATCGATGATATTAAAGATAGTTAGAGCTTGTTCAGAGTTAGCTGAATCAAGGTGCGCGGAGCTGAAAAAGCGGAGTTTACTCTGGGTAAATGAGCATTTTTCTGCGACAAGCAACGCCAAGTCAGCTAACTCCGAACAAGCTCTAATTACGCAGATTGGCCTATGGGGTTTTGCCTCTTGTATTGCCTTTTTTGCCGTCACACGGAACCTAGATGCTTGTAGTAGTTTTTTTGCCTCCAATAAAACTAAAGTTGGGGGAGGCTACCTGGCCGCAAATTATGATTGGCAGGTCAAAGGCGGAATTGTTTTTAGTGAACCTCGAGGTTTAAAGAAGACGGGCTTTTTGCCAAAAAAAGATTTTGGCCAAGGCTCCACTAAAACAAAATCTTGGACATCAAGATATTCTTCGATCGTGATGACGCAATGGGGTGTAGGCTTTCCTGTGCAGGGTATGAATGAAGTCGGTCTATCCGGCGTAGTTTTAAATGGGCCTGCGCAATACCAATCCTCAGATGATTCAAGGTCCTCAGTTACAGAACTTCAATGGCTGCAAATGCAATTGGACCTTTTTGAGTCCATTGATGAAGTTAGTAACCACATCAACGATTCCAAAATCGTTAAATTAAGCGGTGATCTTCACTACATGTTCTGTGATGCTAGTGGAGAATGCATGATCGTTGAGTTCATAAGCGGCTTTCCAAAGATAACTCGCAAAAAAGCAAATAATAGGTTTGCCATAACTAATTCGGCATTAGATTTTTCATTGAAATCTCTGGAGGCTTTTGAGGACTCATTTCCCGATAGCCTCGCTCATCTTCCATCTACCTACCGCTCAATCGACCGGTTTATTCGCGCCAGCATTTGGAGTGACGGTGACTATCTTAGTCCCCTTCCCGTTTTTGCTAAGCTTATCAATTTATCAGGAGTCGGCATGACTCAGTGGCACACAGTTTTTGACAGTGCCAAAAGAGAAATATTTTTAATGCCCTTTGGTTCTGAGACTTATCAAAAATTTTTGAATTCTGATTTTTTGCAGCACTGCTCTCAAAACGCTCGAGCTATGCGTCGCATAGATAGCTCCATTGAGGCTGATTGGCAGACCTATGATCATGATTGGTCTACGAGGCTCTTAGCGAGAGCAAGCAAAAATGTTCCAGGTTATACCACCGAAAATCTGGCACTGCTATCGACGTATGTGGAGTCAGAAACCTGCTCCTCCGACAGTAGATCTGCAGTCGCAAACCAAGTTAGACCTTTTGCCTACGTGACTCAACAATGAATCGTCCTAATTTCAACTCACCTGAATTGAACTTGCAGACATGCAAAAGAATCCTGGTCATTCAAACAGCTTTTTTGGGTGATGCTGTTTTAGCAACTGCTTTATTGGAAAAATTGCATCGATTAGCACCAAATGCGCAAATTGATTTTATGGTACGAAAAGGACATGAAGCTCTAACCCAACATCATCCATATATTCACAAGACAATCATTTGGGACAAATCTTCAAACAAGTTTAAATATGTCATCAGTTTGCTAAAACAAATTCGCGGGAGCAAATACGATCTCGTGATCAATCTACAGAGATTTGCATCCACAGGTTTTTTAACTGCATTTTCAAAAGCTAAGTTTACGATTGGATTCTCTCAAAATCCCTGG
>JAPLFV010000200.1:4725-14882 GCA_026390495.1 Pseudomonadota bacterium
AAAATCCCTGGTCATTTGCATTCAGTCACAAAGTTCCTTTTGTCTACGGAGCAAAAGGAAAGCCTGGACCTCATGAGGTGGAACGAGTGTTGTCGACTATCTCAGCGTTTGCTGATAGTTTCAAAGACCCTCCCAAACTATATCCAACCGCGCAAGATTTTGCTGCAATCGCTGCATGGGATAAAAAACCATTTATAACGATATCTCCGGCAACGGTTTGGCCTACTAAAATGACTCCTCTGAATGTTTGGGTTGAGGCATCAAATCAATTCTCGGGAGAAGTCACATTTGTCATTTTAGGCGGGCCCTCAGACCTGAATTTATGTGAATCATTAAAAACTCTTTTATCAAACAAACACAGTTCAAGAAACATAGTTAATCTTGCAGGCAAGATAACGCTTTTGCAATCAGCAGCGCTGATCTCTAAGGCAATGATGAATTTTACCAACGACAGTGCGCCACTTCATCTCGCTAGTGCCATGCAGGCACCCGTTACGGCGTCTTTTTGCTCGACGATTCCTGAGTTTGGTTTTGGCCCATTTAATGACAACGGCAAAGTCATACAAACTGCAGAGGACTTATCTTGTCGCCCCTGTGGGCTGCACGGCCACAAGGTTTGTCCAATGAGACATTTTCGGTGTGGGAACATTCAAATTAAGACGTAAAACCCCTGATTTATCATCCAATTAAAAATTAAGATTAAATAATACCTTGCCGTCACCGATCTATAATTAGGCCCAATTCTGGGTTTCCTAGACCGGGGGATAATGCAAATGAGAAATAACTTATCAAAACTCGCATCGCGTTTGGGAATTCTAGCTTCGCTGATAGGCGTGGCATCCATGAGCACTTCTTGCAAGAAGAAGACATCTGAGAGGGCCGAAATTAAAACTTTAGATAGTATCGCAAACCCAGGCGCACCTTTGACTTTACATCAATGTAAAGGTGGCAATGCTCTTCATGCTGATCTTGCAGGTTCGCCATCTTTAGAAAATGAAAAAATTGTTTTTGATCAATATGACGCTAGCTTGTCGGCATTAAAACCAGAAGAAAAAGCGAATATGAGAAAGGCCGTGCAAAACTATTTTACTGCATTGGACCCAGCTATTCAGAAGCTCTTTCTTGAAAGCTTTGGTGGATCAATCACACTGTCAAGCAGAGTTAACCAGTTGTGCTCCAAGTCCAGAAATCTTAAATCTCTAAACTCTCAACTAGAGGAGCAATCCGAAGGATGTTTTGCCTTTGCAACTGATCCCAAAAATAAAAAGTCGGCAATTTTGACAATCATTCATCGCATTAATCCAATGAAACCAAGTGAAATTGCGACAATCCAATACTACGGCCCGTTAATGATGGGGTATATGTATGCTCAATTCTATCCACGGATAACAAAAAGTTTTGATCCCAACAAATTGATTGATATCAGTAAAGATGTAACAACGCCGTTCTACAATCAAAAAACCGCCGTGGCCAATGCATTCTTAGAAGATCTATTGGATGGAAGCGTCAGTCTTGAGCCTCTAAACGAGCTACTGGGCAGCTCAGCAAAAACTGAGTTAAACTCTGCTATGAAGACCAAAAAATTCGTTGAAGCATTAACTTTCGGGATTAAAAACGACACAGAGCGAACAACGAAACGCAATCAAGTTATCGACTATTTCTTTGCCCATGCATTTCAATCGATGAACTGTGATGATAAGACCATTGCAATTGCCAAAGACAAGTTCAATAAGTCGTTCACAAATTTTGCCAACACGAATCAAGCCATCCTTGAACTTTCTAGCGTTCTTAGTGGTCAACCACTCAAGAAAGTTAGTAGCGAAAATGTAAAAACTGCTAAAGTTGCCGCCTCGAAGTCATCTGATTCACTTTCCCTTGGCGGAAACCCACTTGAAATGTTGTCATCATTGATGCCTGCACTTGGCGGTGGCGGATCTGGCGGTGGAATTCAAGGCATGCTGGCTGGACTTATGGGAGGTGCAGGCGGAGCAGGTGGCGGAGGAATTGGCGATATCTTTTCAAAATTTAGCGGCATGTTAGGCGGCGCAGGAGGAGGCGCGGGCGGCTTAGGTCAGATCTTCTCGGCCGGAGCCTCGGACGATGGCGCAGGTGGAGACCTATATGCAAGCCTTGGAGCATCTGGATGTCCCGGCGGTTCCTGCCCAGGCGGGTGCTGTGGTGGCGGCAGCTGTTGTGGTGGAAGCTGCAGTAGCTGTTCGAATGGCTGCCCTGGTGGATGCTGCGGTGGTTGTAGCTGCGGCAATGCATAATATTGCATTGAAAGCGTCAGATTACTTTGTGAAACAGTCGCCTAAAATTCAATATGATTAAAATCTTGCCCGAACAAAAAGTTCGGGCTTTTTCAATAAACTCAATATAGCTCCTAAACCATAGAGATCGCCAACGAGGTGTTGAGAACATAATGATCCAATTCTATCAGGAATTGGATCCGGTAGCCCTGGCCAAGAGGCCTTCATTTCTTCCTATCAGGTACAATAAATGCTATAGTTTAAAAATATTTTCATCAATGAAGTTATGGAGGAATTCTTAGTATGTTTAAACTAGGTTGGACGTTAGCAATATCCGTAACTGTTTGCAGCACTGTTTTATTAAGCTGTAGACAGCGAGAAAATAATTCATCGATGGCAGGCGCTCTTACCCCAGACACCACGGATGAAAATGTAATAAATTCTGAAGGCACTGAGGCGGACTTTAAATCAGTATTTACAACTGAATACATGGTTGTCGTTTTTGCATCTCGAGGCTGTCAGTTTTGTACCAAGTTTGTGGATAACATGAATAAAAACTCCGATGCTCCTAAAATATTTTCTGGAACTGGAAAGTGTAAATTCATGATGGCCCTTTCAGGCAGTTCATTTGAGGGCTGGATCGAGTCAGTTGGCAAAGAGACCTTCGTGGGTAAAAATTCCTATGCTCACAAAAAGGGAATAAATGCATTCGGCAAGATATTTGGCATGCCAAATGTAGCAGCGACGCCGACTTTTATCCTTGTAAATAGTAAGCGAGAAATTCTTAAGAAATCAGTAGGAGAAAGTAAAGTTTTTGCCGATGAAATTGATGCGATTTGTAAGTAATGTTACTTGCAGTTAAACAAGTATTACATCTAGGTGTATATACCATAAATAAGAAAGCCCGAGCAAATCGTTCGGGCTTTCTTATTGAGGCACTCCAATTTAAAAATTATTAAAGACTGTCGTAAGGACCATTGGGAGTCGCATCGCCATCTAGACTCGAGCTTTGAAACTCAAAAATAGCTTTGTAGTTTCCTACAAGTTCGTATTGAGTCTGTGACAAGATTGTAACGCAATCGCCGCCTTTCAATCTCTCTTAAGTGATGCAAGATCTTCGTCAAGATCTGACGTTCTTGGCCTACGATCGCTTGAGTTTCAAGATGAAGATTTTTGTCACTGAGTTGGGAAAAATTCATGCTTTGTCACCTCCATTTTTACACCATACAAATATATGGTATAAAAGTTTAGATGTCAAGATAAATATCTGTAATTAATGACTTATATTGATCAGCCAATCGCTGCTAACGTTGGCGGTAGATCTCTTTCTTTTGAGAAAGTATTCGAGACATTTCATGCAACAAATATCACTTGTGTGGAGTGCCTTGGCAGTCATCGTCCACAATTCCATAAAGAATCGAATGCTGCAGATTGAATATCAGAATCCGAGAGCTGATTAGACTCGAAACATCTCAATAGGTAACTATGCCAGAGCTCTTTTCGATGAAAGCTCACTTTGGATCGTTGGCTAGCTGCTAATCTATTTAAGATCAGCTTCAAATGCGGCCATTTCGAAATTAATCTCGGTAAGAATTTATTAATTAAGAATAAACTGACCACCATTTTCAGAGCAGTTTTCTTCTGGATTGACAGGTGTACCTTTGTAATAGCGCAACGTCATAGTTTGACCTTCTTGGCTAATTACGCAACTGCCATACCGATTTTCAGCAGAACATTGCGCTGAAAAAACACCACCATTTGGCGCACAGTCGGTAGAAATATCTCCGGTTGCACTTTCATAACATAGCTTGATGCCTTCGATGGTACAGGCACCTGGAGTAGCAAGTGCAACAGAGTTTTGAGAAAGTAGTCCAAGGAAAAAAACCGCAGCAAATTTGTTCAACATATTGAATGCCTCCATTTTAGGTTAAAAGCCAATCGAATTGAATTGGCATCTGTAAAATAGAATACCCGGGCTTAATTTAAATTTGAAGGTTATCGCCGCAGGTCGAGTGGGTAATGTTCGACTGTGTTCGCAACTTCTGTATAAAAACAGTGCGCGCGGAGCTTTGCTGGATCACTCCTAACAAATCTGAATTCGTTTATGTTGAATCCGACTCAAAGGGACTATTTGCGAAAATGTCCGTTAAACTTTATGGTCGCAACTGGCGGCTCGAAGAGGAGCATCGGACTGCAAATATAGGTCTCGCGCGAGATTTAAATGTCTATCAATCTCATTCGTCTGCGCACTCAAAGATCTTAATGTCTGAGCCCTTTCAAAATGCAAATTTGCTAAGCACAAAGGGAAGTCTTGAGAAATTGCAATCCCTCGATCTATGCTCGCAAGCGATTCTTGATAATCACAATTCTCACGATTGATTCTGCCAGCGAACTCATAATTTAGGCCTTCTTCGATTTTGAGATTTTGATAGCCAGTCATTGCCTTCGTCAACATCTGTTTACTTTCTTTGACATCGCCGCATTTTGACAGTAACTCAGCTTGTAAAAGATCACAGGCACACAAACCTCGCCTATAATCGGATTTTTCTGCAAGCTCACGTGAATGTTTCAATGAGTCCAAACTCTGACTCAATAATCCCATTTGCAGGTAAATATAGGATTTATGCCACCAGTTAATGCTTTGAGACATGATTTTATCTTCTAGGACGAAACACTCCAAAGCATCATCAAGATATTCGAGACCTCGTTTCAAATCACCGACTTCATACAATAGTGCTCCCAGATTTGAAAGTGCGGAACCATAGTCTGAACGAGAAATGTAATTTTTTAAATCTAGCACTTCCCGATAAGTCTCAATGGCCGCTTTATTTCGGCCTTTCCAACACAGAATATTAGCCTTACTCAACAGCGCAGTACCTAAAAGCTGCCAATCACCTTGGCTTCGGCTCAGAGCTTCGGCCTTTTGACAAAACTCTTGCGCATCATCAATTTTGCTTTGGCGCCAAAGTGCGATCGTAAGTTGGTTGTATAAATCGCATAGGGTGATTTTTGATAGACTCGGAATCAGGCAAGATCTCAAGAGTCCCTCGATAGCATCCCACTCACCTATTGCGCCCAATTTCTCGATTAACGAACTATTCAGCATAATGTTGGCAGCTGTCTTTTGATCTTCTACAGTGGCAAATGAGTCTGCCTCATTTCCCAATACGACGTCGTTCAATTGGCACGCCAACACTTCGCAAAGTCGACGCACATTATCGATTTGAGCTGACCGCACTTGCCCCTGAAGCCAACGAGAAACAGTCTTGCGATCCACTCCAATCTGATCAGCAACCCACCATTGCTTCAGTCCCAGCTCCGAAAGCCGATTTCTAAAATAGGTCGCGTTTATTAATACAGATTCATTCATGAAAGAGTCCTTAAGAGGAGCCAAACATCTTCGCAACAATTCGCCTTCGATAATTAAAAATAGCACCCACATCATGCCGAATCAGGGGCAATACAGCAATCGACAGCGGCCAAAGAGGAGTTTTGTAAAGCACGCGATCAGTCATAAGAGTTCCACCCCCTAAGTCTTTGAACTCATGAGTGTGATGCCAAAGATTATAGGGACCCTTCAGTTGAGTATCTACAAAACTTTTGCCTGGCTTCCAGTCGATAATTCTTGTGCGCCATTTGGCGGGAACCCCACGAATCTTCAATTTATAATCGATCAGGGTCCCTTCTTGGATCATAGGAGTATTCTTTCCAATAACCTTGAAATTTAGAAGCTCAGGAGTCAACTCTTCCAGATTCTTTTCATCGCAGAAAAAAGGAAAAATCTCAGTAACAGTCTTGGGAACCCATTGGGCTTGGTAGATTTCAAACACACCAGATCGCATTTGATAATCAATCAAATTTCGAAGTGCGATTTCCAAAGTGTCATAACTGAATTTGAATCCAGCTTGCATCAAAACGTTTGGAACAACTTTTTGACTTGCAAGAACCAACTGCGAAATCTCTCCGGCCAGCTCCAAAGCAAACCTTGGTATTGGCAAGAAATTATTTTTGCTAAGCGCCAAATTCAATGTTTGAGTAAACTGCGAGTTTGTAACTGGAGTCGGTGAAACTAGGTTTGCGACTCCCTTTAATTTGTCGGACTTTAGACCAAAAACAATTGCTGCCCTCAAATCATCTTCGTGAATCCAACTCATCCATTGTTTACCCGAGCCTAAATGCCCTCCTAACCCCAATCGAAAGGCCGGCATCATAGCACTGAGCGCACCTGATCGTTTTGAAAGAACAACTCCAAACCGATAAATTACCAATCGACACTCATCTTGTAGTGGCAAAAGTGCCTCTTCCCATTTTACGCAAACTTGAGACAAGAACCCTGTACCCTTTTTACTTTCTTCGGTAAGGACTTCATCTTGTCGATCGCCGTAAAAGCCAATTGCAGAGGCATTGATCCATACTTTTGGAATTTTACCTGATGTCTTAAAGACGTTTACCAATCGAGACGTTGTCTCAACCCGGCTATCGATAATCTTCTTCTTTCTGTCTTTAGTCCAAAATCCACCTGCAATGGACTCACCTGCAAGGTGAACGACAGCATCGATGCTCATTTTGGGTATCTGCTCTAGTTGACCCCATTCACAATGTTCGGCTGGAAATGGACAGTCCAGCCGAGCGCGGGTAGCGTCGCGCGATAGTACGATGACTTGATGACCTTCTCTTACTAAGTCAATCCCGAGATTTTTACCAATAAGACCGGTGGCACCGGTTAACAGAACCTTCATATTTTACCTTTCTTGACTAAAACACTTAATATTTCAAAGCCCTGGGAAAACATTTATCTTTTGCAAGCTCTTGACTATCACCAAATCAACACCATGGTATCCCTTAGAGGGATCAAAGGGTGGTCACCAACCATTTAGCGGCATCACTTTAATTTCTCCCGAGTGGATCAGCCGGACCATCAACATTGTAGCACAGCACCAAAATCGGAGCACTGAAAGGAACCACTATGGACATGCAAAAGCTAACCCAAAAATCTCAAGAAAGCATCAGCAACGCCCAAAAATTTGCAATCGAACTTGGACATGCCGATGTCGATGTCGAGCATTTGGCCTACAGTCTGATTGTGCAAAACGACGGACTGATTTCTAAGCTAGTCCACAAGATGTCTATTGATGTCGAGCGTCTTACAAAGGCCTTGAAAGGTGAGGCTGAAAGAAAACCTAAACTTTCAGGACCAGGTTATGATCCAAACCGCATTTTCCTGACGAGTCGACTATCAAAAGTCATCGTGGATGCTGAGAAAGAGGCCAACAGACTCAAAGACGAATATGTTTCCGTTGAGCACCTGTGGTTAGAGATATTGAAAACTTCAGTTAGCTCAAGCCTCGGAAAAATATTTGATCAATTTAAAATGAGCCGCCAAAACTTTCTCGATGCATTAACGAGTGTTCGAGGAAACCAGCGCGTTACAAGTGCCAGCCCGGAAGAGAGCTATCAAGCTCTAGAGAAGTACGGCAGGGATTTAGTTCAAGCGGCGCGACTTGGCAAACTTGAGCCCGTCATTGGTCGCGATGAAGAGATTAGACGAGTCATTCGCATTCTTTCAAGAAAGACAAAAAATAATCCCGTCCTTATTGGTGAGCCCGGAGTTGGAAAGACCGCAATTGCTGAGGGATTAGCCCATCGCATCGTCAGAGGCGACGTTCCCGAAGGATTAAAAGATAAAATTATTTTCTCACTGGATATGGGTGCCCTCATTGCCGGAGCCAAATATCGAGGCGAGTTTGAAGAGCGGCTAAAAGCTGTCTTGAATGAAGTTAAAAACAGCGAAGGAAAGATCATCCTCTTCATTGACGAGCTTCATACGATCGTTGGCGCAGGCAAGACAGAAGGATCCATGGATGCAGGCAATATGCTAAAACCCATGCTTGCACGTGGTGAGCTAAACTGTATTGGAGCAACGACTCTTAACGAATACCGACAAAACATTGAAAAAGATGCCGCCCTTGAAAGACGATTTCAACCCGTGCTGGTAGAACAACCTTCAGTAGAAGACACGATCTCTATTCTAAGGGGTCTTAGAGAGCGTTTTGAAGTCCATCACGGAGTGAAGATCCACGATCATGCATTAGTGGCTGCTGCAACTCTTTCAAGCCGCTATATCACAGAACGATTTCTTCCAGACAAAGCCATCGACCTGGTCGACGAGGCAAGTGCGATGATTCGCACCGAGCTTGATTCCATGCCGTCTAATATTGACCAGGCTCAGCGCAACGTCATGAAGCTTGAGATTGAAGAACAAGCCCTAAACAAGGAAAAGGATAAGCCTAGCCAAGATCGCTTGAAAGCTCTGCAAAAAGAGCTTCAGATGGAGAAAGAGACTCTTCATAAACTGAGAGCACAGTATGATTCGGAAAAATCAAAACTCACAGGGATTCATAGCCTCAGAGCGGAAATTGAAAAAATAAAAGCTGAAGTCGACACCGCCAAACGGGACTACAACCTGGAACGAGCATCTGAGTTGGAATATGGAAAGCTTCCGCAGCTTACGCAAAAACTTGCGGACGAGGAATTAAAACTATCGAACGACACCAATACAGGCGCACGCATTTTGCGAGAAGAGGTAACCGACGACGAGATTGCAGAAGTCGTTTCACGCTGGACGGGAATTCCAGTCAAGAAGCTTGTCGAAGGCGAAAGAGAAAAGCTGCTTAAACTCGATCAGATTCTACACGAAAGAGTCATTGGGCAAGATGAAGCGGTTCAGTTAGTGACTGATGCCGTCATCCGAGCAAGAGCTGGCATCAAGGACCCCAAACGACCCATCGGAAGTTTTCTGTTTCTTGGTCCCACAGGTGTCGGTAAGACCGAACTAGCACGCACACTGGCAGAGTCTTTGTTTGATAGCGAAGACAATATCATCCGCATCGATATGTCAGAATATATGGAAAAGCATAGTGTCAGTAGACTGATCGGTGCACCTCCCGGATATGTTGGCTACGATGAGGGCGGACAATTGACAGAAGCCGTTCGAAGAAAGCCTTACTCAGTCTTACTCTTTGATGAGATTGAAAAGGCCCATCCAGATGTGTTCAATATTCTATTGCAACTTTTGGATGATGGACGTTTGACAGATAATCAGGGACGTACCGTTAACTTTAAAGATACCGTCGTCATCATGACGAGCAATATCGGTGCTCACTATCTGATTGAGAACAAAGCTGAGTCAGGAGAGATCGCAGAGTCGACCAGAAAACTCGTCATGGATGCTTTGAGATCACACTTTAGACCAGAGCTACTCAATCGCATCGACGATATCGTACTGTTTAAACCTTTGCGTCTCGATGAAATTAAAAAGATCGTTCGCCTTCTTGTAAAGTCAGTCGCAAAACGTCTAGAAGACCGGCAGATTAAGCTTCACCTTTCCGAAGGTGCGATCACTCATATTGCGGAGTCAGCATATGACCCAATTTATGGTGCAAGGCCACTAAAAAGATTTATTCAACGGGATTTGGAAACCAAACTTGCGAGAGCTTTATTGTCGGGCAACATTAAAGATGGATCTGCGATCAAGGTGGATTTTGACGGGCATGGTTTAACATTTGGCTGATTGGGCGGCTTCTCAAGATTAGCTTAACAAATGCCTAAATCATCTCGTCAGTCCTAAAATGAAAATGTCAGGATGACCTGACATTTTTGTAAGGCTAACATGACAAAAGTCAAAATACAAAATAACCTTCAGATATTACTAAGTTTTCTAGACACGCGAAATGGCCGACTGGACGGGAAAAAGCCCTGATTCAGATCATGTTACAATTGATTTGTTTAGGATATGCCAAAAGGTTGGCCAATTCACTTGCGACGTGAGGGTGGGGCGCTTTCTGTCTTGTTTCTTATCTGAGCGCAAAAGATTTTAACTCATAAAAATAGCCATGAATTTTATCTTGT
>JAPLFV010000069.1 GCA_026390495.1 Pseudomonadota bacterium
ATCCAAGATGCTACTTAGACGGAGAAAAAGTTCAAATCCAATTGGGGCAAATGGCTTGCCTTTTGAAAAGCTATCTTGAACGTACAGGGCAAGATAACCTCCATCTTTCAATGTTTTGTAAAGTGATGCAAAAGTATCTTGCATTGCTTCATAGTATAGACCGTCTCTGGCATTGAGTTGCCCAATACAGTTTGGATCATCTGAATATTTAATATGGTCTGAATAAGGTGGGTCAATAAATACAAAGTCAACAGACTCGACGGCAATGGGCAACTTTCTAGCGTCTGCTTTTTTTACGTCTGGCCTGCTAGGGGTTAGGTCAAATCCCATTCCGTTGCGATCCAAATCTTTGCAAACATCAAGTGTTGTGCCGCTTCCGCACATTGGGTCCAAAACAACGTCTTTTGGCTTTGTGTACCGTTGGAGCAAGTTCCAAATCACATAGCTAGGTGTAACACCAGCATATTCACCGTCGCCTTGCTCGTCGTCGCCATAGTGTTGACTTGGAAAATCCCACAGAGAAGTCGTTTGAATTTCAGGCTTTGGTTGTTTGAAGCGATGGCCAGATTGTTCCTTGGAATGCGGCTGAGGACTCCGGCTTTTAAAATCGCCAGAACTTCGTTTTTTAAAATCTGTCTTTTGGGTTTTCATAGGGTCCTCTTATCGTTATATATTTTGAAATGTACTTTTGATCTTCCAGATATCGTCCCAATAGTTTGGAGGATCGCAGTTGATTGTCATGGGCTCTTTAGTCACTGGATGAGTGAACTCTATTCTAAAAGCATGTAGGGCGATTCTCTTATCCCAAGAGGAGGTGGATCCGTACTTTACATCTCCATACAGTGGGCAACCAAAATTGGAAAATTGCACTCTGATTTGGTGGCTTCGTCCAGTAACCGGATTCACTTTATATAAATTCATTCCTTGGTCAGAGGCTATTAAGTTATACGATAGCTCGCATCTTTTTGCTCCCGATTCCTCCTGAGAGCAAACTCTAGTCATGTTTAATCTATTGTCCTTTGTTAAATAATCAACCACTGATCCCTCTAAAACTGGGGATTTGTTAGCTGAAATAGCAATATAGGTCTTCTTTACTTTGTGATTTCTAAATTGCTCGTTGAGCCGAGATGCAGCTTTGCTGCTAATTGCAAAAATAACAGCTCCACTAACCGGGCGATCCAAGAAATGTATTGGGACACAGTAGCCTTTTTTGCCTTCGGATTGACGGGATTTATTCCATTCTCGAACTTGTTCTAGAAGTGTCAAATCTCCGCTATCTTCGCTGGCCACAGGAATTCTGGCTGGTTTATATACAACAATTAAATGTGAGTCAGCGTAGAGGATTTTTAAACTAGAATCGATGTCATTATCAGTCATTCGTATTCCTGTATTTTTCCAGAAGCTGACGAATGGCAGCTTTGCACGGGAAGCTCATTCTTCAATATGATTTTGCAGCGCAGATTTCCTATTTCTTGACAGTTGACTGAAGGTGCAAAAACGGCGTCGGCAATTGGAGTGTTTTGAACTAGTAATTTTGACAAATCCCAATGCTCCAAAAAATACTTACACCTTGTTTTATCTTGGGCCTTCAAAGAAGATTGAGTAAACCTATCTATATTGATCGATTGTGATTTGTTTGCAATAGTCCAATCACACTGATTCCACCTTCCACCATAGCTTATACATTTGGCTTTCAATGAGTTTTCTTTGTTTGATATGGCGATTCTCGCAATGCCTTCGCGTCGATCTAATACTTGACCGTGAACAGAGCAAACATCAGGATCTTTATTTGATTTTTGGCAATCCAAAGACCACTCTTGCATCGATCCAGATTTAAATGAGGCCGATAGAAATTCATTTAAATCGACTGTAAATCCAGAAAGGAGGCCTTCCAGTTCTCCGTCTTTAAAAATTGTTTTCGCTCGTATTCGACCTTTTTCATCTAGGATGTTGACGTCTCCATGTAGCAATCCATCTTTAAAGTTAAAATTAAAGGATGTTCCGCTTTTAGTAAAAGTAACTGTTGCACTGTTTTGTACTAAACCATTTACGAAATTTGTTTTAAGCCTTATGGAGGGCCTTTCAAACATCATTTCACCATTTGCTGTTCCATTTTTAAAGTGGCACTGAAAAATGATGTTATTGCTTGGATCTCGCCATGTAAGTTGACCGTCAGGAGCGTCATTGATGTAGTAGCTTTCATAGGCTGTATTCCCATTTGAAAAATACATCTTAGCTGGTCCCATTTTTTTGTTTTGGTCCCACATTATTTCTCCAGCAATTTTACCGTTATTAAACCACCATGTTTCTAATCCGTTTTTTAAACCATTACCTGTAAACTCTAGAGAACGCATTGGCTGTCCGTTTGGAAACCATTGCTGCACATTTTTTACTGTACCATTCGAATTGAATACAATTTGTTCCTTTTTATTACCGTTGGAGTGCCAAGTGTAATCTTCTGTCCAAATTTGAGATTTTGAAGTCTTGCCACTCCAAACAATATTGCCAAGTTCGTCCCAAGCAAGGTGGGAATCTGATGGTCGAAATCTCCACACTGCCCGCTGCGAACCTATCTGATCGAAGAACAGTTTGTCGGAGGATTCGGTTTTTGATTTGTTTTCAATGGATAACTTAGTCATGATTGGGCTTACTTGAGATTGAGCTTCCAATTGCAGTGACCAATCTTTGTCTTCAATATTGAATTGAAGGAAAAACTGATCATCTTCAGTTGACTCAATGACCGAAAGTGCAAATTGCCACTTGGATACGTGATTTTGGCACTTAAATAAATTGCGAGGAATCTTGATCTGATTGCCGCTTACTTCTTTCCAGGTTGATTTCTGACTTATACAATATTGTCTAGCCTGATTTCTAATGTCGGATAGTTTTTGAGCAAAGATGTCATCCCGGTGTTTTTTAACTAACTGTAAGTGCCAAGAAGCATCTTGTTCCAAGGTATCAGCGGAATTTAATTTTTCTCCTAATTGAAATGCATCAGGTTGATCGAGCAGTGGCAAAAGCAATTTATCAATATCATTGTTCGCATGAGCCAAAAACGGAATCTGTAGCAACATAGAACCATCAAACAAACTTGACGGCAGTCCCGTTCCGAGTCTACTCAATAGAACAGTCTGAGAAATAACCTGCATGTAGGAGTCGTCAATGGATGCCTTTATCAAGGCCTTAGCTTCGTGCTGGCGAAAAGCATTTTCATTTGCAAGCAGAATTGGATTCATCAAATAGTTATGATTTCTTTGAATTGGAAAATGATAGGCAGCTTCACCGCCAATCATTTCTATAAAACCTAAAGCTTTGGCGTTTCCTCGTGACAAATTTCGAGAGCCAGTATTCGATTGGTTTATAAATAGCGGGGTAGGATTAATGTTTTTGAGAATAGATTCAAAGGTGTGGATAGC
>JAPLFV010000283.1 GCA_026390495.1 Pseudomonadota bacterium
CTTTTTTGTAAATCAAATTTTCTTTGGAACAGACTTGGAGCTCACCAAGCCCTGGGGATCGTGTTTGTGATATCTGCATCTGATTTCCTGTTTAGCGTAAAAGCAAATGCGGCGACTGCATCGACCTCGTTTGTTGATTATACAAGTTTGCCAAGTGATTATGCCATCCAATTTTCCAAATCTCGTCGTTATTCGATTGATGTTGGTTTTGGACTCTTTGATGGCGAAGTCAAGAATAAGCAAGCTGACTCAAAGCGAATTGATCGAAGGCTCTCATCTCATACAGGGCTGGAGGTAGATTCTCCCTTGGTGGGTCCTTTTAGTTTGCGCATTGGTGCCATCGGTGAAACGATTCGCCAGAGGCAAGTTGAATCACTAGAACCTCAAACGATCATTGATAGCACAACCTTGACACTCTATCCCGTGTCAGCATTGACTTATGTAACACCTGCAGGTCTTGAAATTTATGGAGGTCTCTCTGGATTTCTTCAGCCTACTCATACTCAAGTTATTAAATCAGAACTGGAATCAGCGACGAGCAAACATAGCAATGCAGTGGCCTATGCGACCCATTTTGGAGTCACAAGACGTGGTGGCAGTGGTGCTGCTGGGTTTACCTATCAGCTTGGAAAGCAGTCAACTCGCACAGTAAAAAAGGAAGCATCTGATGGGTCGACTATTGATTTGAACGAGGCAGTCCATTTGCCTACAACAATATCTATATATGCTCAGTTTGATTCTGCAGGAGCAAAGTGGACCATACTTGCAAGCTCTCTAAGTGCAGGCGAGGGCGGAGAAAGAGCTGAATCAGGAAGTTCACTTCGTGATGATTATTTGAAATTTAGATTGACTGCAGATTTGGCTTCAGGATTTCAAGCGAGCGTTGGCTATCAGACAGCCAGCTATAGCAAAAGTGCTTATATTGATTTGGATTCAATTCCCATCATAACATCAAAGCTAGCTTATGTGATTCAAGATCAAGGACGGCGTGTTTTTGTGGGGCCAGATTGCAAAGTAGGGCGCGACAAGCAGAGTATCCCCGAAGTTAACGCTGAGTATAAGGTAAACGCCTGCGCTTTGATTGGAGGTATCTATGGATCGCTATAAACAGCAAAGCCCCAATGGATCGGTCCATTCCTTCAGTTGTTTCAGTTTTATCCACAGAATGAATATGTCCACATTTAAAAAAGGCAAAAAACTCTTAATTTTGAGTAGTATCATTTGTTTGACATCCTCTTGCTATATGGTTGACTATTTTCAAAAATCTACAAGTAAAGGCAGTGGCAGCTCAACGGTCTTGCCTGTTTTAGGTGAGGACCTTGGTCCAAAAGCTGGAACGAGAAACGAAGCAGCGTTGGCATCCGTCTATGCAGTGACAACGACTCATTTGCCGGCAGCAGTGCGTCCCGACCCGGATTTACTTGCACGCAGGCTATTGAGGCAGTTTCGTGCAGAAGGCACGACTCTTGCGAGAACTATTGGAAGCGTTGAGAATTATCGTCAACTCCTAGGAGGCGCATCGGCAGATTTTTCTGTTGCTCCATCGCTTGGCTATGACGCGACAAGTGTCCTTGCGGCAATAAAAGTTGCAGAAGAGGTCTGCCAAGGTCTTGTGGCGCCAGTAAGTTGGGAACATCAAGGTTGGCAAACGATTCTGCCTCACGCAGTCGGTGATAAACGAAGTAATTTGCAGTTTCTAGTACAACGGCTGACCGGAATTTCAGAGGCAAAAATAGATCACGCGTCGTTGGATTCGTTGGAACAGCTATTGGACGACAGCGATACCAATAATCAAATTGAGTGGACTGATTATGTAAATCCTTGTGCGGCCATTGTGGTCGACGCAAAAGCTATGTTGTTTTGAGGATTTTGTGGTGAGACTTATGAAGATTAAAAAAATAATTCTGTTGTTTGCGATTTTTGTCGCTTTTGGGAATTCTGTGTTTGCAGCTGCAGATTACGAAGCGTCGATTCGAAGGGCACAATATTTGCTGAATGGTACATTTCCTACAAATGCGGAGCTTCAAGAGAAATCTGCAAACGAGTCTGCTTATAGATCTTCAGTTGACAAACTTTTGGATCATCCAAATTTTTATGATGTCATGTTGCGTTACCATGAAAAGCTTTTAGGTGTAGGCTTAAATGAAGAATATGTAGATGAGTTGAAGAGTGAATCCATTGACCAGCACGCGCAAAAAATTGCCACTATTGCATGTGAAAGAACTACGGGGGCAAACGCGCGATTTAGATGTGGATGGGCAAGTGATCAAAGTAAGTCAAAGGTTGGAGGTTGTTCTGCAGCACAGGAGTTGCCGTCGCGTGCATTTTGGTATCCAGGTGTTACGGCTTGGGTTTGTCCCACTGTTTTGTCAACCTGTGGAAGTGACCTGAGTCGATGTTTCATCAATTACAGTGATCAAAATGCAGCAAAAAGTTCGGAGCTAGGTTCCACAGAAATTTTTGATAGCTCCATTGCAATCTCGAAGTCTCTCTCAAAACAATCGGCTGGAATTGCAGCTTCGGTGGTCATTGGTGGTTATCCATATACAAAAATTCTCGAGCCTGGACTGACAGCGGTCGATGGCGCAATAGCACATCT
This sequence comes from Pseudomonadota bacterium, assembly GCA_026390495.1. Taxonomy (GTDB): domain Bacteria; phylum Bdellovibrionota_B; class Oligoflexia; order Oligoflexales; family RGVZ01; genus CAMDKS01. The sequence goes on from JAPLFV010000283.1 coordinate 2,600, forward strand.
ATACAAGCAAACTCAGCATTTTGATTTAGCAAAAATGTCTATTCCTGATCGCATAAAAAATATTGTGAATCAGAACGCCTTCAATCATACAAGATTTCAATTGGTATACGTTGGTAGTGCAAATGCCTATGAGCATGGCGGTGTACTTTCCTCTTTCGGTTACTTGCGACGATATGAGAAGAATCGAACGAGAGCAAATCAGCTCTATCAAAGATTACTTTGTCGGCAGTTTACTGCGGAGCTTCCAAGGGTTTTCCCTCAAGATCCAGGCAATCTTCGCACGACTCCGGGTTGTATGGGCTGTCATGCAACTTTGGATCCTCTTTCAGATTTCTTTAAAGTTTGGGGGGAGGGCGGTGGGCTCTACGATGGTCATGGAGCGAAAGTTGATACAACCTTTGCCGGAAAATCTGGTTCCACTGTTTCTGATTTAGCAAATATTATACGTAATGATAATGCATTTGGAACTTGTGCTGTTGATAAAGCTTGGACTTGGCTTATGGGTCGGCAATTCTATATGAGTGAAGCCAATCTCAGGGCAGCTTTCACAAGCTATTTTGTGACGACTAACTATAACTTCAAAGAACTTATCTATTCAATTGCCACTCATCCCGCATTCATAGAAGGGCGAAGAGGAAATGCGCTTGTGACCGAAGCTCTTGTAGAGCCTCCGTTAGGAGAGCCACCAGGAGGTGAGCAAGCGGCCACATGTCAAAGCGGTTTGAGTTACGCCACACATATTGCGCCAAAAATTAGTATCTGCACAGGCTGTCACTCCACAGGAAATAGCACGGGGCTCAGAGCGTTGGATACGGAGCAGGCTTGGTCTACTTATGGTCGAACTGCAGTCGGTCTAATGGCTTCTGGTAACATGCCTCCAGGACAGGCGGGGCCTCCACTCATTGGTCCAGTATATGAACTAAAAGAAGCTGTTCGATGCTGGAAGGAGCAGAATCCATGACGAATGTTAAGCCAAAAAATTCGCCAAGCCAGATATCATTAGCACTGCCGCATGAGGTGGAGGCCATCTCCCGACGTCAATTTATTGATCATGGCGTTTCATTGACAGCATTTACGAGTCTTTATTCAATGCTTGGTGCGAGTGATGTGAGTCGAGCGGCAATTCGATTTCCACCACAACGAAAATTGATTTGGATCAATATGAGTGGAGGATGGGATATTCTTGAAGTGACTGATCCAAAGACGAACTCTACATCAGGAATTGACATGTCATACTCTTGGGGTGACGCCAAAGAAGTGGTTGGTGGTGATGGAACAAAAATCGGAAGATGGTGCTCCAATATTGCTAACCTTGGCACTGATTTGTTGGTAGTGCGAGGTCTAGCCATGGGGACAACCTCACATGAAGCAGGCAGTGTATACATGGATACCGGAATACTGTCGAATGCAGGTCGAGTCAACGCTGCATCAATCCCTTCCATTGTAGCCAGTGAAAGTGCTGCAACGATTCCAATCATACAACTTAGTGGCGGCAGCGATCCCATGATTGATCGTGGCTTACTGAACTCCGTTAGTCCAGTTCGAGCTTCAAATCTCGATTTATATCGATCTATGTATCCCACAGAGGCCGACGCATTGGCTCGCCGAATGGATATTTTGAAGTACCTAAAAACTTCAATCGATGGCTATCAGCAATCAGTAGGGGCCAACGATCGACTTACTGACTTGGCAAGTGCAGAGGCCAAAATTAGAGTCCAGTTTGAGGGAAATGTTGGAAGTAAGTTAGCTCTAACGGCCGAAGATGCAGCGCCTTTCACTCGTGTGGCCACAGGCGGACGACAAAACTCTGTTTCAGATGCGTTTGCTCTTGCAGCAAAACTCGTTAAAAATGATTTGGTGACATGTGTCAATTTGGGAATAGGTGGATTTGACACTCATGCCAATCAAACGGCGCGGATGCAACCGATCATGGAGCAAGCTGATCGCTTGGTTGCCGTATTGGCAGAACAATTGCGGTCTGCCTCAAAGCTGAATTCAACACTGATTGTCTTATATTCAGATTTTGGTAGAACTCCAAAAGTTAACGGATCAAATGGTCGAGATCACTGGCCCGTAGGTGGAGCTCTTATGATTGGTGGTGGTATTGCAGGTGGACGCGCTGTCGGAGGAACCGATGATAATTTGCTGTCAACGTCCATCAATCTAACTACCGGCGCAGCAACCGCTGGTGGGACTCAATTGAGCTCGATACATCTCGGAGGAAGTATTTTGTCGCTAACTTTAGGAAGTAGCTACATGCAGTATAGACCGTACCTCACAGCAATTGAATTGATGACGAGGCTAAAATCATAGAGATGAAAATACAACTCCACACATTTTTGTTGTTCATTTGCTCTGTCCCGACAGTTGCGCATTCTCAATCTATTTTTGATAGTCATCCATCAAAATCTCTTTATCTTCCTGTTGTTCCCTCAAATGAATCCTTGTTTTCGTTAAATCCAGCCGCAATTCAAACCACTGGAAATCGCTTCGCGGGATATGGCTTGCGAAAGAATCTCTCGGCTAAATATGTTGATGTCCAAGACACTCCCATAACAACCACAACAACGATGAAAGAAGAATCCTTTGGAGCTGCCGGCCAGTTTGATCTCGGAGCCGGTGCTGCGGCGGGGGTGAGCATGGAGCGCTATTTTGGTAAAATGAATTATGAGTTTAGCGACTCAAGTAGAGCTCTGACTGAAGCGCAAAATCTACAAAGCCTCAGTGCAAAAATGTTGATTGATTTGGCGCCTGGATTGCGATTGGGATTGGCGTTGCGTTGGCTGACGGAACGAAATGAGATTCTTGGAAACCGAAATAGTGATGAATCAGGGGATCGGGTCACCTATAGCGCCAATTTGATTGGGAATGGGGGAGGCGTCTTCTATGCGACGTCCAATTGGAGTCTGGGAGCAGCATATTATCCTGCAGCTCGCGGAAAGTCAGATATTTTGTATGAACAACGAATTGTGACAGAGTCTGGTTTAGCTTTGGTCGATATCGTTTATGAAATGAGTAAACACTCTCTTGGTGTTGGCTTAGAGAGGTCTGTGCATAAACGTGATGAGCGAGCAGTAAGTGTGGTTTCCGAAGACGGTGATCGGGACATTAATTTGGATGGGATTTCTGTCGATAAAAATGCGTTTCCTGTGAGCAAAATTCACGCGATCTTTAATTTTACCGTTAATCCTCAATTGAGAATCCGCGGTGGCTTGACCCGAAGAGATCACGAATGGGTTTTTGATAATTCAAAAGTGCCAGGTGATAATTCCAGTGCAGATAAATATTCTTGGAATGAATTCAAAATTGGCGTGGGTTACACTGCACAGTTTGATTTGCAGGCAGGCATGTCGATGGGCAGCTGGAGCTCTACATTGACGTCGAGCAGTGGGTCGAGAGCTGTTCGAGATCAATATTCAGGAAGTGTAAAATCGATGTTTATTCAAGGTGGTCAGAAATTCTAGGACTGTTCATGTGCCTAAATGGCCGATGCCTAAAACAATCAATTTACTAAAGAATGGCTAAGTTAATCTGAGAAAATTTCAATTGAAACCTCAATAAACGAAGTGTTTGTGCGACCCAAATAAAATTGCGTCTTCAAGGTGCTGTTGTATGTTGGGAACATCCCAGGAACATTTAATTTAAATGTCCAATGGAAAGAATTTACAGCCATGCAGAAATGGCGCTAATTCATAACTGAATAAGTCTATCTCATTGACTATAGTCACCTCTTACTGGTAGTTCGGCTTTCTGATTCGGAGTCTTAAATCTAGACTCGAAGTTCAAACCTCAGACTTAAATGGAGATTTTATGCTAATTCTTAGGAAAACATTTTTACCATTGGTGACAGCTTTGGCCTCTGTCATATCTTCAAATGCAATAGCTGAAACTCGAGAGGTCGTCGTTATTGAAGACCATCTCACGGCCAAGTATTCTGAATCTGTCTCAGTCACTTTGCAGTTAAAGGACTGGTTGATTGGACGCGTTAGCTGGAGCATTATTGGAGATCTACCTCCTGGATTTAACCTACGACCAATCGGTGATGACAAAGTTGAGATCAGTGGACAGGTAAATTTCGAAGGAAAATGGTGCGCCTCAGCGAAGGCATCAGTATCAAATCAACCGACTGGTTTCGGTACGTTTTGTTTCACAGGTGAGCAAAATTCCCAGTTACAATATCCACGCCTTGCAAGTTCAAAAATAATGTTATCGTTTTATGGAAACAAGTATACCCATGACATCATTCCGATAGACCCAGCGTCGATCACCAATAGTCAAGGAGTCAAAAAGCTATCAGTGCAGAAAGTAAAAGGTAACTTACCTTACGGCATTAATACACATGTGCAATTAGACAACGACCGAATCTTGTTTGAAGGGCGTGTGGTTGGAAATTATGATACCGATACAATTATTTTCAAGTTGGTTGGGGAATCCGAACAATATCCACTCTATCTAAATTTACATAACTATGTATCTGACCTTACAGAATGCCCGGACGGCCAAGAGTATGACTATCTGTCCCGGATTTGTCGTGTTAAAAAAGATCCAGAGTGCCCTGTTGGATATTACTATAGTTCAACGTCTAAGCAGTGTACTCTCATCTCTGGACCTTGCCCTCCACGATTCTATTTTGATTA
>JAPLFV010000263.1 GCA_026390495.1 Pseudomonadota bacterium
ATTAATGAATTTGCCAATCATGCGATCTGTCAGAGGTCGCTTTCGCGAGAGGTACTCAGACATTCTACCCGGTGTTGTTCCTGTTAACTTTGCAAATGCACGCATCGAATACGCCGGGTTTTTATCCTGGCGCGTTGCAAGTTCGTGCCTGAGCCAATCAACTGAATCTTTTTGAATTTCCTTCATTTTTATCATCTCCGTTACTAGGGATATATCGGAGTTGAATTGGTCTGTAAACGCCTTTGAGAACAAAGTGTTCCCATGTGTTCACATTTGGAAGGAAAATTAAAGAGAAATTAGTTTGGCTTTATTCACCAATTGCAATTTAACTTAGTTTTTTGACTTGAGGTCGTAAGTTATAAGTTCATTGGGAACACGGGGGTTGAGCGAAACGTAACATAGACCATGTTTCCCTCAATCACAACTGTATCCTTCAAACCTTTTGAAGAGAGTTGCGTTTACAAAAAAAAAACCGGGCTGATACCCGGTTCTTAATCAGATTTTTTTAGTCACTAATTTTGAGGAGAAGCTGGAAAAACTTCGCTACCGGTTAGGTCATAGACATTTGCGATATCGCTGACATGTGCTTTGAGGCTATCGAGATCGCTGATATCAATGGTTCCTGTGATTGACAGCGTTGATACCCACTGAATATTCAATCGTGATTTTATCGGGCCAGTAACTAGTCTTTCTACCAATTCTCCAAAGTTTATCGTGTTGCTAGCAAATGAAGCCTTACGCATCATGTCGATTTTTCTAATGTCATTTCCTGGATAGCAAAATTGACTCAAGCTTTGATAACTAACGTGAGGCCAACGATCACTCGTTTCAGCATCATCTTTTGCGGAGATATTGACAGTTCGCGTTCTTTCTTCTGCTCGAATATCTGTGCTTAGTGTCGCAATTGAAGCGGCAAGTAACACGAATACCATACTTAAATTTTTGATGTCATAGATCATAGATTACTCCTAAAATAGCGGGGTTGTTAAAAGGAATTGGCCTTAGATGACTTGCTTATTCCATTCATGAAGAGGGGTTTATTATCTTAGTAGTTTTATTGCAATTGCATATTAATTCACGGTGAGTCGATATTCGACTCACCGTGGATTCCAACAATCTTTAAGAAACAAATTCATTACATTTTTAGAAGTTGATCCACCAGAATAAACGTCCCCATGATGAGTACGAAATATCCAAAGCCCTTCTTCAAGGCCTTTTCAGAAACCCTTTTCGAAAGCCATACACCTAAGAAAAGACCTACAATAGCAATCGCTGACATAGATAGGAGAAGTTGCCAATCTATCACTTCATGACGCTGAAGGTCCCCTGTAAAACCAACAAGTGATTTTGCAGCGATAATAAATAGCGAAGTACCTACGGCAATTTTCATTGGTAGACCAACTAGGATTACTAAGGCTGGAATGATCAGGAATCCACCACCAGCTCCAACAAAACCTGTCACTCCTCCGACGACGAGTCCCTCAACAATGATCAAGAGCGCTTTCAGTGGTGCGGACAATTGCATTTTTTTTGACTGGACCTGATTGCCTTTAATCATTGAAAGAGAAGCAGCCACCATCAATACCGCAAAGACCAGCATCATGAGCAAAGGTTTTGTGACGGTTATAGAACCAAAAGAAAAGATGGTGAATGGTAGATTTGGGACTACGTAAGCACGAACAGCATAAACGCCAATGAAACTAGGAATGGCAAATGTTATTCCTGTTTTCAAGTCTACTTGACCCGCTCGGTAATAGTTTATCCCCCCTACCAATGCGGTCATTCCTACGATAAAAAGAGAGTAGGCAGTTGCTGTTACAGGATCGACCCCGAACAAATATACAAGAATGGGAACGGTTAAAATAGAGCCGCCACCGCCTATCATGCCCAAAGAAAGGCCCATGATGACTGACGAAAGATAACCTAGCAGCTCCATGTTTCACCTAACCTTTTTTGTGATGCCGAATTTGCTATATTCAAGTCAATTTGCCTCAGTCGACCGAGATGTTTTACTCGGCATTAGTTAATGGCAATTTTAGGTAAACTTTTCCATTTGACTCTGCTTGCGGTAATTCTCCGGCTGCAATATTCACTTGGATACTAGGTAGTAGAAGTTTGGGTGCGTTTAGAGTTGCATCTCTCTTTCTTCTGAAATTTACAAACTCATCTTTTTTAGTCGAAGACTTTAGTTGAATATTGGAACGTTTTGATTCTCCAACAGTCGTCTCAAATTTAAGCTCCCGTCCATTTGGCTGATAGTCATGTCCAACAAAGATTCGAGTAGAATCTGATAGAGCATAGATTCGATTCGCGATCGAATCATAAAGGGCTTCTGCATCACCTTTAGGAAAATCACAACGTCCAGTTCCATAGTCAGGCATGAAAATAGCGTCGCCTGCAAAGAGAGCATCGCCTATAAGAAAACTAGCGCATGCTGGAGTATGGCCTGGTGTAAAAATAGTTTTTACCTCAAGAGATCCCGCCTTTATCGTTTCATTGTCTTTGAGAAGTTTATGGAATTGACTGCCGTCGGTTTTAAAGGACGGTGGAAAATTAAAGAAGGGCTTAAATGTTTCTTGTACCTCGGTGATTCGCTCGCTAATCGCAATTTTTGCTTTAGGAAAGTAGCTTGTAACCAATTCATGAGCGCCAGAAAGGTGGTCAGCGTGCGCGTGGGTTTCAAGAATATAGTGAACATTTAGTTTTTTATCATTGATAAATTCAAGAAGGTTTCGAATGGATTTTTTTGTAGTTTTTCCGGAAGCTGGATCAAAGTCCAAGACTGGATCGATGATGACAGCATCTTTGGTCCCCTTGTCAAAAACTACGTAAGTGAGAGTATAGGTAGCTCCGTCAAAAAGTGTTTCGATTTCCATAAATGTTATCCTTTCTTATTTGTGATCTGTTGCAGAATACGCTTGTCAAATTGGTTGTAGATCAAAATTCCAACCACCATGCTTAGTACAAAGATTAATACCGACGAATTTCCCGTAACAGTGCTAACTAAAGCTGGACCGGGGCAAAAACCTCCAAGGCCCCAACCTGCGCCAAACATTGCCGACCCGCTTATCAGTTTCCAATCGATATCGCGTCTGGTCGGAATTTGAAACCGAGAAGCTAAAACGGGGCTATCTCTTTTAGTAATGAGTCGATAGGAAACAGAATGCACAAGTATAGCCCCCACCATGACTGCAATCAAACTGGGATCCCATTCACCAGTGATATCGAGAAAGCCAATTACTTTCTTAGGTAAAGTCATGCCCGCAACACCCAGTCCAAGGCCGAACAACAATGCAGAACTGAAGGCCGCTAAAAATGTTTTCAAAGTGAACCTCCCACGGAGCGAATAATAGCAACTATTAACATGCCTGCTCCAATGAAGGTTAGAGTTGCAACAATTGACCTGGGTGACATTCGACTCATCCCACAGATTCCATGTCCGCTGGTACAGCCACTTCCAAGTTGCGTGCCAAATCCAACGAGTAAGCCGGCAATGACATATCGAAATGGGGATGAGGAGCTATCGGATGGCAATGCATCGGGATTTACTATCGATAGAATTGCTCCTGCAAACACCAATCCGGCCAAAGCAGCAACTCTCCAAGCAGTGTCTCCAGTTTTTGGTGAGAGCACGCCGCCAACTAAGCCGCTAACTCCAAAAATTCGACCTTTGAGGAGTAATAGCATCGAGGCTGAAAATCCGATTAAGATTCCACCAATCAGAGGGTATGTTAGATTCTCTATACTCATTGTCTCAAGCTCCTGAATACATTATTGATCTCGACTCACTCAAATATTGAGTATTCACATGCTATGCCAATGGTGAGGAGAATCCAACCATAAGAAAATACTAATGAAAAATTAGGTGGCTTAAGCTGATATGTTTCAATGTTTTACACTGTTGCAACATACCTGCTTCAAATTGAAACATATTGAATTCTTTGCTTA